>NZ_JBNPEF010000043.1:0-26427 GCF_051117495.1 Marivirga sp.
AATTTTTTTAATTATCTGTGCAAAAAGTGTAATATTGCTCATGAGGGGTTTTTTGGTTTTTGTGTCAACCCAAAATTAATATTTTGGGATAAAACTTAAACCCCTCTCTTTATTTAGGACGGTATTGTCTTCAATTAATTTTTTTTGAATGTTTTCAGATACTTTTTGTGAAAATTCGGAAAATAATTCTTTGTGCCCTAAAGTTCTATTGAATTCTATTAATAATCGGCTTATTGAATTGGATATGAGTTTACTATCTGCCCTTCGGCTGATGTATTGGGCAATCTCCAATGCACCTCTGTCCCAGCCCCTATGGCTCGTTAAGATTTCCTCCTGTCCTTTAAAATATGATTGATAAAGCTCAGGGATTTCATAACCCCCGTGCTCACAAGAAAATATAAACTTTGTCATGATTTTATTTTAATTAAAATATTGCATTAATTAACATCAGAGCGTTATCTCGGAAATTTTCTTTTTCAATTTTTTAAAAAAAAGAAAATTATCCGTGATCTTCTGATAGCTATACCAGAAAAATTTATATTAATTTCAAGTATAGCCCTTCTCATTTTAGGGAACGCTATCATTATCTTAGCTCATAAAGTTTATTATCTGAAAGGCAGTCCATCAAAAGCTGATATTCTTTTTTAATATTTTCATCAGACCAGCTTTTGTCTTTTAGGTTAGCCAAAATACGCTGAGATAAGTTGCCATTTTCCAATATGTATTCAATGATGACTTTTTTATCCTCTGATAGATAAACTTGACTGAGGATTTGTCTCCAAATATCTTGAATGGTCACATTTTTCTTTTTTTCCAAATCAAAATACATAAGGTATTCTTCATTGGATAAAATGCTTTTTCTTCCTTTTTCTAAGGCCAATCTATAAATATCATAAAGCTCATGTTCATCAACCGGATTGTTATTTTTCATATTGGGAATGATAAATTTCAAAGCTTGCTTCACAAATTCAGCTATAGCAATATCCGCAGCAGGGCACTCCTGCAGGTCAATAATTCGGATTTCAATAGCATTTCTGTCAAATCGGGCAATAGCACCTCTTGAATTCAACCATTCTTCCTGAAGGCTTCCATCCTTATCGAAAGGAGCAATATCACGATAAATCTTATTCAGGATTTTCTCTTCATATTCTGCTTTATTTGATACAGATTCGGGAATTACCTTTCCTGTTATGGAGGGAATTCTTTTTTGATTCTGTTCATAGAAGTTCAATCTATTATCCAATATCTCTGAATGATGGCCTTCAAAAATAGGAGAGGAGGCTGATAAGGCTGGGATAAGTGGCATAATATGCCTTATGGCCTCATGCAAAAGATAAAATTCTTCATCATTGGCAAATGGAAAGTTTATATGCATACTTTGCAAGTTGCCCCATCCATGCCCTTTACAGTCAAAAATTTGATTATAACGGCTATAGATCTCGTTTCGCTCATGTGGCCATAATTTCACATCAGTCAATGGATTCATTAAAGGATGCATAGCTGTCGGCATCAACTGACAATCCATTTCCACTAAAATATCATTGATTTCTTTAATGTTATCATGAAAATCTTCAGATAGTCTTGCTGTACCAGCCATTGGATTGCTGGTTTTTAGTTCAAGCACATGCAATACCAATTCGTTAGACCAACTGATGTTGCCATTTTCCAATTCATCCGTGACTTGACCGATTTTCTTTATGATTAATTGATCGGAAATAGGTGCTGGCATAAGGGTTTTACGGTTTATGATCATGTATTCCAGCTCTATGCCTATACATTCAAATAGGGAGTAGGTTTTGGTTGTTTCTTTTGTTTCCATTTTATTAATTCAGTTTTTTCAGTTAATGCTAACCTGAGATCACGGCTAATTTTCTTTTTAAGAATATTGGGAAAAGAAAATTTTCTACATGACACTCTGATGAATATGACTTTCTAGGCTATTTGCTTAGATTTTTGAATGCGTTCCAAAAAGATATCCATCATTTTGCTGTAAAGCTTATCTTTTAAGACGGCATCTTCCACACCAGTATCTATATTTGGATTATCATTAATCTCAATCACAAAAAATTTATTGCCTTTCTGTTTAATATCCACACCATAAAGACTATTTCCGATAAGTCTTGATAATTTTTCTGCAGTCTTAATTAATGCCGGGGGTGCCAATTCTACCGGCAAGGTTTCTACTTTTCCGTATTGTCCATTTTTGTTCCAATTGACTATTTGCCAATGTTCTTTGCTCATATAATATTTACAAGCATAAATGGCTTCTCAATTGAATACACCTACTCTCCAATCGAAATCCGTTTTTAGAAATTGTTGGCCAATAATCAAGTCAGATTTTTCCAATAGCGCAGATACTTTCTTTTTATATTCTTCCATGTTCTCCGCTTTGCTTACCCCTTGGCTGAAGGCACTATCGGGTTGCTTGAGAATAATAGGAAATCCTAAAATATCGGGTGCTATGCTAATGTTTTCTTTATGGATAATCAAAGTCTCAGGGGCTTCAATATTGTGCATTTTGAGTAGTTCGGCCAAATAAACTTTATTACTGCATTTGATAATGCTTTCAGGATCATCCACAACCACCAGACCTTCTGCCTTAGCTCGTTGTGCGAATCGAAAGGTATGATGATTTACGGCAGTTGTTTCTCTTATAAATAGGGCATCATAAGATGAAAGCGTGCTGTAATCATCCTTTGTAATTAAGTTGGCCTGAATTCCTTTTTGATTTGAAGCCTTTATGAATTTCTGCAATGTTTTTTCAGAACTAGGTGCTGTTGCTTCCAATGGATCCCACAAAATGGCCATGGAATAAGCCGAAGAGGTTCTTTCTGGAACAGTGAATTTTTTGGCTTCAAAATATTTTTTGGCAGCTTCTTCTACAAATGGATGATGCTCTTCTGGAATATCTCCAGATGCGATTGGGGAAATATTCTGAATCGACCATTTGTTGTTATTGAATGAAAAATGAGCCCGGATAAATGGTGACTGAAAAAGGTTGAATAATTGCATACTCAATGCATCATATTTCTTCGAAAGGTTTTTGCCAAAATAGATGCTTAAGGTATATTTTCTTGATTTGATTTCCTTCAATGATTTTTGAATCAATGAATCCAATTCTGTAGATAGTATTTTCACTACAGAAGCTGATTTCATTTCTTGAATGGTCTCAATACTAGGAATGGCTTTATGCCTTCTAGCTGCGGCCAATAAGGATACATAATAGCCTGTGTTTTGGTATTTATAGTCTCTACAAAGATTAAAAACCCTAGCATTTTTTAATTTCGAATAATCAGGATTGGTTAAATATTGTTTACCCGTAACTACTTCAATATCTTTGATGTCAAAATCCCAATCTTTGAGGTTTGTGACGGTTATTATAATTTTCATTTATTAATAATTAACAAATTGGCGTCATAGGTAATTACTCCCAAAAGTATAGCGCAAATTAAATGGTCTATATTTACTGAATATAATTGTGAATCAAACGGATTTCCATGTAATGGGTCAGCTACTTGAACACTGCTGTTTTCATAATTAATCCCGCTCAACACTACAAAATGACCGGAAGGCTGTCCTTTAATGTCATCATAGCGTACGGGTTCTTCACCGTATTCTCTTTTTTCATTGTAAAGATAAGTGGCACTCAGTCCTGTTAAAATCGGAATGTCCTGAATTAAATAGGATTGTAGTAAGTCCTTATTTAAAGTTTTGTAGGTGATTTTTCCTCCTTTTTCCAAAAATTGGATATACGCGAAAGATGCTTGTTTGAATTTTGGTGCCCTTTTATGTTTTAGCTGGTCTTTTAACTTTTCAACTAAGTTAATATTATCATCTTGAAACCAACTAGGGTCAAATATTTTTAAATTGAATGTGATGATTTCTGCTTGAAATCCTCTTTTTAGTGCGTCAATCCCCAGCATTACAGCTAAAGTGCCACCACTTTCCAAATATTCTATGGATTGAATGACTTCTTCTAGACTTAAATCTTCATTAAAATAGTTATAAACAGCATGTAAACTGGTTGGGCCACAAGTGCTGTCATTGGGTTGTCTGGAAATGTCCAGTCGGAGTATGTTATTTTTCAATTTATCTATTAAAAAGTAATCCGATAACGCTTAATTTGGGGATTAGTTTCTTTTATAGAAAATATTTTCTAAATATTTATAAATAATTGGTTATCATATATTTATATCCACTATTTTCTTATAAAAATATAGCTTAAATAAGCTATGAATGTAACCAAATAAAGTATAGCTTCCCATCGATCAAGCTTTTTGCTTTTTAAAGTAAACATGAATATGAAAAGCAGAATTGAGCCTCCAATCAATACAAAAAAGTCAAAATTCATCTCAGTATTAAAATTGAGTGGTGTAACCACTGAGTTAATACCTAAAATAAAGGTTAAATTGAAGATGTTCGAACCAATAACATTTCCTATGGCAATATCTGCTCTGTTTCGGTAAGCGGCTACCGCACTAGTAGCCAACTCTGGCAATGATGTACCTGCGGCCAATATGGTCAGTCCAATTAATTTTTCACTTAATTCAAAACTTCTGGCTATTTCCACTGCATTATCCACTACTAATTTTCCGCCTATCACCAAGCCAGTAATTCCGCCTAAAATCATCAACAAGGTAATCCAATGATTATAAATGGGTGTTTCTTTTGAGGTTGCATCAATTACAGCATCATTGTTTTTTACATTATAAAAGACATAGTAGATAAAAGCCACAAAAAGAAGTAAAAGTATAAATCCATCAACTAAACCAGCACTGTTTTCCTCGCTCCCAAAAAAGAACACGTCATTAACTAAAATGAACAAGATGATGACCAATGCCATCCCAAATGGAATTTCTTTCCAGACAGTTTCAGATTTGACCACTAGTGGTCTTATGACCCCTGCAACACCTAAAATAAAAAAAAGATTAAAAATATTACTACCTATTAAATTCCCGAAAACCACATCGTCCAAACCTTGTGAACCGGAGACCAAATTGACTACAAGTTCAGGGGCAGAAGTACCCATAGCCACTATAGTTAAACCAATTGCTATTTCAGAAACATTAAATTTTTTAGCGAAGGAGGAGGCACCGGTAACCATAAAATCAGCCCCTTTAATCAATAGTATAAATCCTAAAACGATAAATGCCGTATTCAGTAATAATTCCAAATTGTAATATTATGAGTTTGCTCACCAAGTTAGCACAAGTATTTATATTGGGAAACAAGAATTATAAATTATTGTCAAAATAGTGTAAATATTCTAATTTTAGGATTCAGTAAAAATTGAATAAATAAATTTAAAACTATGGGAAAAGGAGATAAAAAAACAAAAAAAGGTAAAATTTGGAGAGGGAGTTTTGGAGTGAGAAGGCCAAGGCCAAATGCTTCATCTGAAAATGCAGTTTCAGCTACTTCCAAGCCAAAAGCAGAAAAAAAAGTTGAAACATCAAAAAAAGCTAGTACAACTAAAAAGACTACTACTGCCAAAAAACCGACTACCAAGAAAAAAACTGAAAAATAACTTTGGTAATTTAAAATTGGCGTTTACATTTGTGTCAATGCAAAAGATAAATTCAAATATCAACTGGTGGTGGACTTCTAATATTTAGAGGACAGCACTGGTATATACAATATTCAAAACCTCGCTGTCAAGTGAGGTTTTTTTTTGACTAAAAACTAATAAATATGATTAATAAACTCAATAACTCATGGTGGTGGCACAAGGAAACATCTGAAACCGGATGAAGGGATATGCCATGCTTAATTGCAAACGAAAAGGCTTACCGGACATCCGGTAAGCCTTTTTTTATCTACTAATTTCTGACTAAACCTGTCAGGTTTGGATCGATAAATTATGTAAACAATCGAAAATTTTTACTAATAAACTAATTGAAACCTGACAGGTTTTAATAACCAAAATAAAAATAAATGAAAATAAAGAAATCACACATTACGCTTCCAGCAGATTCATTCACTCCGGTAGCACTTTACCTGCGCTTGCGGGATCAATTTCCGCATACATTTTTGATGGAAAGTTCTGATTATCATACGAGAAGGAATAGTTTCTCTTACATTGGAGTGCAGTCAATCGCAGAAGTTAAAGCCAATAAGAATTTATTCTATACTGAAATTGAAGGAGTGGAAAAAACAGAGGAGTTGAATGATAAACTAATGCTTCCCGATAAACTTCAAAACTTTATTAATCAATTTGAAGCGGATGATATTTTGAAAGGGGAAGAATTTGAGGAAAGTGGTTTTTTCGGGGCAACTGGATTTGATGGGGTTCAATATTTCGAAGATATTAATTTTGAAAAGGTACAGGAGGACATTCCTTTCCTTCGCTATCACTTTTATCGGTTTGTATTGGTTTTTGATCATTTCAAAGATGAATTGCATGTTTTCGAACACCAAATCAATAAAAAGTATGATTTCTCAAGGGAGGATTTGGTGCAAGTGATCCTAAATCGTTCAGTTCCGCAATTCCAATTCAAAAAAGTAGGAGAGGAAAATAGCAATATGAATGATGAAGAATTTTTAGAAATTATCAATAAAGGCATTGCTCACGCTCAATTAGGTGATGTTTTTCAAATGGTGCTTTCAAGAGCTTTTTCCCAGGAATTTAAAGGGGATGAATTTACAGTTTATAGAGCACTTCGTTCTCTCAATCCTTCTCCTTATTTATTTTATTTCGATTACGGAGACTATAAATTATTTGGGTCATCACCTGAGGCGCAAGTGGGTGTTAAGGGAAATAAAGCTTACGTAAATCCTATCGCAGGGACTTACCGCAGAAGTGGAGATGACCAAGCAGATGCCAAACTGGCCGAGGAACTGTTAAATGACGAAAAAGAAAATGCTGAACATACCATGTTGGTGGATTTAGGCAGGAATGATTTATCAAAACACGGTAATAATGTAAAAGTGGATGTTTATAAAGAAATCCAATTTTATTCTCATGTGATTCATTTGGTTAGTAAAGTAACGGCCGATGTTCCTGAAAAATCTGCTGTGAAATTATTGGCGGATACATTTCCTGCAGGAACATTAAGTGGTGCTCCGAAATATAAAGCTTTAGAGTTGATCAATAAATACGAACCTACAGGTAGAGGTTTATATGGTGGAGCAGTCGGATTGATTGGGTTGAACGGAAATCTTAACCACGCCATAGTAATCCGCTCTTTTGTCAGCAAAGACAATAAATTGAATTATAGAGCTGGGGCAGGTATAGTGGCCTTATCAAATCCGCAAAGTGAATTGCAAGAAGTGCATAATAAGCTCTTTGCTTTGAGAAAAGCGATGGAAAAAGCAGAAAATTTATTCGACCAACATCAAAAATAAGTGAAGGAAATGAAGATATTATTATTGGATAATTACGACTCCTTCACTTACAATTTGGTGGAGGTTATCAGACAACAAAATTTGGGAGTTGAAATAGATGTAATCAGAAATGATAAAATAACGGTGGAAGAAGTTGCGCAATATGATAAGATTTTACTTTCACCTGGGCCGAGTGTTCCTGAAAATGCAGGTATTATGTTGGATTTAATTAAAAGATATGCTTCTGAAAAACCGATTTTAGGAATATGCCTTGGACATCAAGCAATAGGTCAGGCTTTTGGCGGAAAACTATTAAACATTCAGCCTGTTATGCATGGAATTCAAAGTAAGGCAATACTGGATAATCATGATCTTTTTGAAGGAGTAAATAATGAAATTAGCATTGGAAGATATCATTCTTGGGTAATTGACGAAGTGGGTTTTCCTGATGATTTGGAAATATTAGCCCGTTCTGAGGACGGTCAAATTATGGCGGTCCAACATAAGAAATATGATGTATGTGGATTACAATTTCATCCTGAGTCGGTAATGACCCCGGAAGGAAGTAGGATACTGAGGAATTGGATTGAGGGAGTTGAAAGTTAGAAGTGGGAAGATGGAAGTTGGGTGTAGGGTGATTAGGTCAGTACCGCAGGTCAGACCGGAAGTGGAGCGTTAAAATGAAATAAATAGAAATAAGGTTGAAATAAATGGAAATAGAATAGGGATATCTGAGACAATAGAATAGTCTTGAATCTAGATTCTAGAATCTAAAAATCTAAATTAATGAAAGAATTACTTAATAGATTATCACAATACAATACCCTGAGCAAAGAGGAGGCTAAGGCTATCTTTTTGCGGATCGGACAAGGAGAGTTTAATAATTCCGAATTGGCGGCTTTTATGACGCTATTTATGATTCGCCCGGTAACGGTAGAGGAATTAAGCGGCTTCCGTGACGGATTGATGGAATTGCGAGTGCCCATTGATTTATCTGCCTATGATGGCATGGATTTATGTGGAACAGGTGGAGATGGTAAAAACACCTTTAATATCAGCACCATGTCAGCATTTGTGGTGGCGGCATGTGGTCAAAATGTGGTCAAACACGGCAATTATGGGGTATCTTCCAAATGTGGTAGTTCCAATTTACTGGAGCATTTTGGTTATGAATTCACCAATGAACAATCAGAGCTGGAAAGACAATTAGAGGAAAGTGGAATATGTTTTTTACATGCACCAAAATTTCACCCAGCTATGCGGTTTGTGGGGCCAATAAGGAAGGAATTAGGGGTGAAAACTTTTTTTAATATGTTAGGGCCTTTAGTCAATCCAGCTTTACCTAAAAAACAATTGGCAGGGGTTTTTAGTCATGAATTAGCTCGTATTTATTCATATTTATTTCAGGAAACTGATACTCAATATAGTGTGGTTTATGATTTAGAAGGTTATGATGAATGTTCGCTAACCGGAGAAACCAAAGTTTTTTCTTCTAAAGGGGAGCAGTTTTTAAAGCCTTCCGATTTTGGATTAGAAAAAATAAAGGCGGAAGAAATACACGGGGGTGAAACCATTGAAGAGGCGGCTAAAATTTTTACTAGAATTTTAAATGGTGAAGGAACAAAAGCACAAAATTCAGTAGTTTTTGCCAATAGTGCACTTGCGCTTCAAGCGGCAGGGAAATATGATGATTTGAGAGATGCTACGGAAGCTGCCAGAGAAGCAATTGAGTCCGGAAAGGCTTATGAGGTATTTAAAAGACTGTTAAAAAAGGCTTGAAATTGGAAAATTGACAATGGAAGAGGAGGGAATTGTTTAGGTCAGTACCGAAGGTCAGACCGGAAACAGAGTTACATTGAAATAAATGGAAATAAGATAGAAATAATGTTGAAATAAGAGAGGGTCTAGAGTCTTATATCTAGAATCTATAAATCTAAAGAAATGAATATTTTACAAGAAATAGCAGAATATAAAAAAGCAGAAGTAGCGGAGCGTCAAAAACTTTTCCCAGTGGAATTTTTGAAGCAGAAACTGTATTTTAAATCAAAACCAGTTAGTTTGAAATCCTATGTTTTGGATGAAAATAAGACGGGAATAATAGCCGAAATAAAGAGGAAATCGCCATCTGAAGGATTGATCAATCCGCATATTTCAGTGGAGGAAGTTTCTATTGGTTATATGCAGAGTGGAGCTAGTGCTTTGTCGGTTTTAACAGATGAACCTTCCTTTGGTGGAAGTTTGAAAGATTTAGAAATCGCACGTAAATTCAACTATTGCCCAATTCTCCGGAAAGATTTTATGCTGGATCCTTATCAGGTTTATGAAGCCAAGGCACATGGAGCAGACGCTATATTATTGATAGCAGCCATGATTGATAAATCATTATGTCAGGATTTGGCATCATTAGCGCATGAGTTGGGAATGGAAGTTTTATTGGAAGTGCATAATCAAGAGGAATTAGATAGCCATTTTGGAAATTATGCTGATTTGGTAGGGATTAATAGCCGTGATTTAAAAAGCTTCGAAACAAATTTAGATGTTATGGCTTCTTTGGTAAATCAAATTCCCGAAGGAACAGTGAAAATTGCAGAAAGTGGGTTGAAAACCCCAGAAGATGTAATTAAAATGAAGGAAATAGGGTTTCAAGGCTTTTTGATCGGTACCACATTTATGAAAAGTAGCCAGCCATCCAAAGCTTGTCAACGATTTTCTCAGCAATTAAAAACTGTTAAAAGTTAATAGATGATGAATACACCAAAAATCAAAATTTGCGGGATGCGAGAGGTAGAAAATGTGAAGCATATTCTGGCTTTACAGCCTGATTTTTTAGGCTTTATATTCTATGATAAATCAAAGCGTTTTGTTTCAGATGTTCAAATGGATGAGCTGATGAAATTAGGCTTTGGGGATACGCTAGCAGTTGGTGTTTTTGTTAATGAAGAGGTTAATAATATTCTCGAAAAAGCTAATAAAGGCTATTTTACCCATGTTCAATTACATGGAGATGAGAGTCCTGATGAGGTGAAAGCCCTGCAGGCGGAAGGTTTAACGGTCATAAAAGTTTTTTCTGTTGGGGATGATTTTGATGAAAGCATTTTAACCGATTATGAAATGGCAGATTATTTTCTTTTTGATACTAAGGGGTTATACAGAGGAGGAAATGGTCAAAAATTTGATTGGTCGATCTTACAAAGGCTATCGATTCAAAAACCTTATTTCCTCAGTGGTGGTTTGGATGTAGAAGATGTTCAATCCATTGATTCGGATTCATTTCCAAATTTAGTAGCCCTAGATTTTAACAGTAGATTAGAAATAGAACCAGGGTTGAAGGATGTGGAAAAGGTGATGAAACTATTTACCACTTCTAACTAATTAACGAAGTACCTCAGGTCAAAATGGTAGTAGTGGAAGAAGTCAGAAGATGGAAGTTAGAAGATGGGAATAGGAAGGCAGAGTTGATGGCATACATTGTAGATATAAAAAAAGTTGCGATAGATAGAGTTATTCTAGATACTTGATACAAAATACTAGATACTAAAATTATGGAAATAAAAATAGATGAAAACGGATATTACGGGGATTTTGGCGGGGCTTATATTCCTGAGCTTTTGCATCCAAATATTGAGGAGCTTAAAAATAATTATCTTAAAATCTCAGCTGAACCTGAGTTTCAAGAAGAATTTAAAGCATTACTCAAAGATTATGTAGGAAGACCTACCCCTTTATTTTTAGCTAAAAAATTGTCCAAAAAGCATGGAGCCAAAATCTATCTTAAAAGAGAAGATTTGAACCATACTGGTGCGCATAAAATCAATAATGCCATAGGTCAAGCTTTATTAGCTAAGCGATTAGGTAAAAAGAAAATTATTGCAGAAACCGGTGCTGGTCAGCATGGAGTGGCCACTGCCACAGCTTGTGCTTTATTGGATATGCCCTGTACCGTGTTTATGGGAGTGAAAGATATGGAGCGCCAAAAGCCTAATGTGGAGCGTATGCGTATTTTAGGAGCTAAAGTAGTTCCTGCTAATTCTGGAAGCAAAACCTTAAAAGATGCTACCAATGAAGCCATGCGATTCTGGATCAATAATCCCGATGATACGCATTATATAATTGGCTCGGTTGTAGGACCTCATCCATTTCCTGATATGGTGACCCGTTTTCAGTCGGTGATCAGTGAAGAAATGATGGCGCAATTGCAAGAGCAGGAAGGCACCAATGCACCTGATTATGTAGTAGCTTGTGTAGGAGGAGGAAGTAATGCAGCCGGAGCATTTTATCATTACTTGAATAATGAGAAGGTAAAATTAGTAGCAGTAGAAGCAGCGGGACATGGTTTGGATAGCGGAGAAACAGCAGCTACAACTGCTAGGGGAAGTTCAGGTGTATTGCATGGTTTTAAAACCTTATTGATGCAATCGGAAGATGGGCAGGTAACAGAACCGTATTCTATTTCTGCTGGATTAGATTACCCTGGAATTGGGCCATTGCATGCTCATTTATATGCCAGTAAAAGAGGTATCTTTAAATATGTAACCGACAAGGAAGCCATGGATGCTGGAGTGGAATTAAGTAAGCTAGAAGGGATTATTCCTGCAGTGGAAACGGCTCATGCTTTAGCGGCCTTGGATCAGTTTAATTTTAAAGAAGATGATATAGTGATAATTAACCTTTCCGGAAGGGGAGATAAAGATTTGCAAACTTATATCAACTTTGGAAACTACTGATTAATTACGAATTACGATTTTTTAATTATGAATTTAGGATCGAAGATTTTTAGTCTTGATTCTTGGTTCTAGACTCTAGGTTCTTTAAACATGAAAAACAGAATTGAACATATATTCCAACAAAAGGATAAAGAAAAGCTAACTATTTATTTTACGGCTGGCTATCCCAATTTGGAAGATACCAACACCATTTTGAAATCTTTGGATAAAGCGGATGTTGATGTGATTGAAATAGGCATGCCTTATTCCGATCCTTTGGCCGATGGGCCGACCATTCAACAAAGTAGCATGAAAGCTTTGGCAAATGGCATGAATTTGAACAAGCTTTTTGATCAATTAGCCGATTTAAGGAAAATTACGGACAAAGCTGTTTTTATTATGGGCTATTGTAACAATGTATTGAAATACGGGACTGAAAAATTTTGTCAGAGATGTGCGGAGGTGGGAGTAGATGGATTGATATTGCCTGACATGCCCATGCATGAATTTAAACTGCAGTTTAAGCCAATTTTTGAAAAGTATAATTTGAAGAATGTATTTCTGATTACCCCTAAAACGTCCGAAGAACGAATTCGAGAAGTTGATGCTCAAGAAGGTGGATTTATTTACATGGTGAGTAGTTCTAGTACAACAGGAGGTAGTTGGGGAGACAGTCCGGAGCGGCTAGATTATTTAAAACGCATTCAAAAAATGAATTTAAAAACCCCAAGAATGGTCGGATTCGGCATCAGTGATCATGAAGCTTTGAGCATTGTCAATCAATATGCAGATGGAGGAATTATTGGCAGTGCTTTTATAAAAGCTTTGGATGAGGAGGATTTGGAGGGTAGTATTGAGAGGTTTATATCTAAAGTTAGGAAGTAGGATGATTGGTGATGAATGTAGGATGTTTAGGTCAGTACCGAAGTTCAGACAGGAAATAGCAATGAGATAAATTGATTTAAATTGAAATAAGGTTGAGGATTTAGTTTTTATTTAAAGATTTAGGTGAATGGTAAAGTGTTATTAGCCATTTATTAACTAACTCGACCACTTCCGAGGAACTCGGAAAAGCGGAAGGGAGGAAAGTTTAGCGGGCCAGCGTTGGCAATTAGGGTTGAAACATTAAACTTTCTTGAATTTTTGATTCTTTTTGTTCAAGTCCTCGAAGTGTATTGAACTGAACTTCAATGAAGATAACAAAATTCTGCTTTGTTAAAGGATGTGAGCGAGGGCTAAACAGCCTTTGGCTGTTCTTTTGTTTTCTTTTGATACTTTTGTGGTTAAACTTCCAGCTTTAGCTGGTTTTTAGTCTTGTTATATAGTAGCAAAAAGAATGGAGAGATAAAATAGAGCTTATATGTTTCCTGAATCAAAGAATTAAACATTGAAATAATATTAATGATATGATATTACAATTAGAAAAAGACATAAACAATACTCAAAAGGAAGATTTAATCTCCTCTTTGGGTAAATTCACTAAATCAGTGAGTGAAGTACAAACCCAAAAAGGCTTCTACTTGGTAGCTTTAGAAAAGGGAGATATAGACATCCGTGAGATCGGGCATCTGTCAGGTGTGAAAGATGTACATGTGGTTTCGGATAATTATCAATTGGTTTCCAAAAAATGGAAAGTTAATCCGGCCGAAATCAAATTGCGTGATGGAGATGTCATCTCACAAAACCATTTCAACATCATGGCTGGGCCTTGTAGCATTGAAAATGAGGAACAAGTTGATGCTGTTATTGCTCATTTGGTTGCTAATGATGTAAAAATCATGCGTGGAGGAGTTTATAAACCAAGAAGCTCACCTTACTCTTTCCGTGGTTTGGGAATGGAAGGCTTGAAAATGTGGCATGACAAAGCCAAGGCCGCTGGCATCAAAATCATTACCGAAGTGATGCAATTATCACAAGTGGAAGAAATGTATGATTTTATTGATATCTATCAGGTAGGGGCTCGAAATACACAAAACTTTAATTTGCTGGATGAATTAGGTAAAGTAGATAAGCCCGTGATGATTAAAAGGGGAGTGAGCGGTACGATAGAGGAATTACTTTATTCAGCAGAATATGTTTTCAGTGGTGGTAATGAAGATTTGATATTATGTGAGAGAGGAATTCGTACTTTTGAAAATATGACCCGTAATACATTGGATATCAATGCGATACCGGTACTAAAAGATCGGTCTCATTTACCGGTTGTGGTGGATCCTTCTCACGGGATTGGAATCAGAAAATATGTAGAACCAATAGCTTTAGCAGGGATAATGGCTGGGGCAGATGGGGTAATCTATGAATTGCATCCCGACCCTGAAAAAGCCATGAGCGATGGTCAACAATCTTTATATTTTGAGGAAAGTACTGCTATGGTCAATAAAATGCGAAAGGCTTATGAGTTGAGAGGGGAGCTGAATTAATTAAATTGATATACCCAATAAGATTGAAGCCTCTGTAGTGATACAGGGGCTTTTTTGCATAAAAAAAAGACTGCTATTGCTAACAGTCTTTTAGTGAAGGTTGGTTGTAATAATTTTGAATATTACTTTTTGCTTCCTATTGGAGGCAAGTTCATTTTAAATTCAAAATTGAATAGTCTTCCGATAAAAGGGGAGGCAGTGAATTCTCTGATTTCTGAATCAAATACATTCGTCACTTGACCTGATACAGTGAATTTCTCATTTATTCTATAACCTAAACTCACATCAACGTTCACAAATCCTCCCAATGGCCCATAATTCCATGTATCCGTACTTCTGGCATCCTCCACTATTGGCGTACCTCTATAAGTCAAATCCTGGGTTTTAGCCGCAATCTGGAAACTTGAGAAATAATCAAACTCTTGTACCCATCTTGTGAAAACGGTCCCGAAGAATTTACTTCCAGAATAGTTAAGACCAAAACCTGCTCTATTATTTGGAGAGTTGACCAATACATCAAGTTTGTTAACTACACCGTCATTATTGAAATCATTTTCCATATTGTTTTCATCAACATAATAGTCGAAGAAAGAGTAGTTGAAATTCAGACTTAAACTATTTGATAAAGCATAATTTATTCCTAAGTCAAAGCCGTAGGTATCTACCTCACCGAAATTGATATAGGTAGCAACCAATCCGCCATAAGCGCCATAACCTGATTGTACTTCCTCTATAGGCGTATCACCTCTTTGAGTGGTTACTCCTACAACTGTCACTGGACTCAAGAAATCTTTGGACATATTATAGTAAGCATTCGCATCTACAAATAATTTATTGGCAGGTTTTCCTTTGTATCCTAACTCAATGGTTTGGATTTGTTCCACTCTTTGAGGTTCCACCATGCTTCCATCCGCTAATGTAAATCCTTCTGCATTTCCTAAAATTAAACCGCTGAATAAATCTCCATACATATTAAGGATGGTTGGAGCTGCGATTCCTTTACTATAGGTCAATCTTACCGCCCCATTATCAAATGATTTCACGATACCGCCTTTTGGGACAAAATTAAATTCATAAACCTGATGATAATCACCTCTGGCTGCCCCAGTTAATTTAAATCCATTACCTAGTTTGTAATCCAACTGAGTATAAAACCCTATTTGATTGATTGTGATATAGTCATTTTCATCTTCATCCAATAAATAGGTTCCATGGCTATTGGCCATATCTCTTTGAAATTGGGAGCCAATTACTATATCTAAATCTCCAATACTGTTGTTATGTTGTATTTCTGCGTTAAATCTTCTTGAATCATCAATGAATAAAGCCCCACTTTGGTAAGATAATCTCCTCGCCTCAGCATCCGACACTCCGGCATCTATAGCCGCATAATAAGCTTTGGTTCTATCATCTAACGAATGTGTAGAATCAGTTTTACTGGTAGTTAAATAGGCCTGGGCAAACCACTTATCAGAAATGAATTTTAACGTATAATGGTTAATTCTCCAATCTTTGATTTGATTTCTTCCTACGTTGGTAGGCGCTAAGTAAGTACTGCTGCTTCCTCCCCAAGTTGCTACCAATTCTGCATTATCAGCTACTTCATAAACCATGGAGGCATTACCTCGTAAAAATTCAAAGTCGTTATCTAACTCCAATTCTTCATATCCTCTTCTGTAAGGGTTACCTTCATTATCAATCCTGGTGATATAAACTGAATCGGCAAATTCAAATTCTGTTCCTCGTGTATATTCGCCTGATACTCTGAAAGCTAATTTATCATTGATTTTTTGAGCATGTCTCAATCTTCCGGTAAACATGTTTTGATTTCCGGCTCCCAAAGCAACTGTTGTACCTTCAGAAGTTCTTGGGTCCTTCATGATGGTATTTACTAAGCCATTGTGTGCATTCGGGCCATAAAGTGCCGCATTTGGGCCTAAAATAACTTCCACTCTGTCGATATCTTCTTTAATATTGGTAGAAAGTGGGCCAAATGGCAATCCAGTGGCAACCAGTGTGGCAAATCTACCATCATTTACTTGAAGGTTTTTAGCATTGAAGTTACTGTTAAATCCTCTAATATTAACTCCGGTTCCAATTACTCCCGAACGGACAAATTCAACTCCTTTTACCCTTGATAAAAGTTCTCCTGCATTAAAAGAAGGCAATTCATTAATTTGTCTTGAATCGATCACCTGAATGGTTGCAGGAGTTTCTGTGATTTTTTCCGCTTTTCTGGTACCGGAAACCACTACCTGATCCGATAAATAAACCAAGGATGGGGTCAAGGTAATAGTCCCTATATCCGATGATCCACTAACTGATTTTTTAAGCGTTTCGAAGCCTATAAAGCTGAATACTAATGTGATATCAGTTCTAGAGGTTTTTAATTCAAAAGTACCATCCGTTTTAGTTGAAACACCTTCCTGAGTGCCTTCTATCATCACGTTTACACCCGGTAATGGGTCATTCGTGTCTCCGTCCAATACTTTTCCAGTAATGGTCTGTTGTGCGAATAAAGAATTTGCCCATAAAAGACAAATGCTCATGCAAATTGTAATTATCGTTTTCATAGTAGTCGTATATTTAGTGGTTTAATTGTTTTCTAAAAAGTTTTTCATGATTTCATTTACTTTATTGGGTTGGTCAAAATGTACAAAATGACCAGCTTGAGGTATCATTTCCAGTTGGCTGTTAGGAATTTCTTCTTCTGCTGTTTTCCCAATTAATTCGGTATTTGAATTTTTATGTAAATAGGTGTTCGGTATTAATCGGTCATCTTTGCCGTAGCAGATCAAAGTAGGCTGTTTGATTTCTCCCAATTGCTCAAATACGGGTTCATTCAACATGCCCATCACTCCAGCTGCTACTACATGGCAATAATCCATGAATTGTGCATCAGATTTGATTTTCATCCTGTCTGAATACATAAATTCAGCCCTTTCATCCATTTTATAAAAATTCAATGAAAGATTGATGCGGTATTGCTCATCGGAAACCTGAGCAATGCTTTCGGCTGTAGTGGAATTTTTAAAGATTTCTTTTTCCTGTTCACTGAAAGTTTCAATTCCAGCTGGTGCCATTAGCATTAATGACCTTACCTTTTCAGGATGTTTAATAGCCATTTTCAATGCGATTTGTCCGCCCATTGAATGCCCTGCTAAATGGAAAGAAGCAATGTCTAATTGATCCATCAGCTCAAATAGAAATTGGGCATGAAAACTCATGTCTGCATTATATTTTCCCTTAGAGGATTTTCCATAGCCCATTAAATCAACAGCAATACATCTGTAGGATTTGGACAGCTCATTGATATTATATTTCCAAGCTGGTGCATAGCTCGCTAATCCATGAATGAATAAAATGGGCTCACCATCACCTAAATCCGCATAAGCCATGGTCTTGTTCCCTGACAACTTTGCTTCCTTCATTTCAAAAGGATAGTCCAAGGCGTCAAACTGGGCTTGACTATAAGCATTACTAGAGATTAAGCCCATGATTATGATTATTAGAAGAATAACACTTAGTGTGAGATTCTTTTTGTTGTAAGAATAATGTACTTTCATTTTCCATTTAAATAAAATTAACTTTGCTCTAAATCGCTTTTGCTAATCTATGAAAGCTTAATTCAAACCAAATGAAGAATAATATTAAATGAGGGTTGACTATTGAAGTGAGAAATGGTATTAAATACTAATTGAAAATAGATAGGCTTTATTTTTTATTTTATAAAGGGTGCGACTTTTATATTTTAGAACAGTTCAGGAATTACTTTTTGGGTATCTTTTAATAATTCATTTACTGCTTTGCTACGGTTACTGATTTTATCGTAAGTCTTTAGGAAGTTTTTTGAGAATTCCTTGAGCGCATTTAACTCTATTTTTTCACTTTTATAAGATGCTGCATTCTGATACCATTCCAAAGTGGCAACCGAACTTATTTTTTGTAAATATTTAGCTTCTCTTTCTAATAATTTGAATTTGTTGATGTATTGCAAGATTTTTCGGTAGTGGCCTTTTAGAAATAGAGCTCTGAAATACACAGTAAAGAAAAAATGCCATCTATGCTCCAGTAATTCCTTTTTGTAAGCAGAAAGAAAAATTTCAGCATGTGTGATAGCCTTATTTAATTCTGCAGAATCTGTAAGGCAACGTACGTAAGATGCTACAAAGCTTACTCGGTGGTGGAAATTGGCGCTTTTCTTAGCTTGTGGAAATGCCGTTTTCATTAAGCTTAAAGCTTCGTGAGTTTTCCCCTTTTTTAATAAAACGGTATTGAGATTATTCACATAGTGCAAAAAATCACTGTTTTCAACCCTGATGGATAAATAGCCATATTTTTCTGCTAAATCCAATTGATTGGCTTTACTATGGAAGAGTAAACGATTGCCGTAATAGTTAATTAAGATCCTTTTACTATAGAAATTCCCTGATTCTAAAAGCGGCTCTACTTCCTCAAAGAGGTTTTCCATTTTCTCCTGTTGGTTGTAGTTGTAATAGAGAAATATAAGTCGTACTAAAGCGTAATAGCGGTTCATTCCATCCATCATGGGATCTCGGAAGATGGTCAATAGCCAACTTTCCCACTGCTTTGAATCCTTATCGTTAAAGGTATATTGATTAGTAATATCAAAAGTGGCTTCCTGAATCCTTCCATAAACCAGTCGGCATTGGTCATAATTGTTTTTATACCGATTGACAAAATTAACGGCTTCATTATATTCTTTATGGCGCATCCTTACCAATAAGTAGTTCAATAAATGCATGGCTAATTCGAAGCGCTTCATGAAATAATAATGGGAAGTATCAGTATTTTTAATAATGGTCAGAAGAATCTGCTCATCTTCGGTGTTGATGGCATCATTCATTAATTTTTTTTCCAATTCAATCAGCTGGTCAAATTCTTTATCTACATCCGCATTATTCAAATTATCACTTATCCATTGAATCATGCGGGAATATTTCCTTTTGTCGATATGAGTTGAAAAATCTGGTTGTGGAGTTACGCCCGCTACCTTTTCATGGGTTTGCCTTAGAATAATGAGATTTTCAGGGTCAGCAAATTGCTGTTTATTCAATAAATAAGTGGTTTCATGGGGTAAGAGTCCCTGAATGAATTCATTAAATTTTTTTAGTTTTTGTTTTTTCAAAAGGGTAGTGGACTATTGTTAAACCTAAATACTACAGCCATGAAAATTAAGTTATTTTATGGGTTAAATCAAATCCTTGATTTGATTAACTTCTTGCTCACTTTTGAAGTGTCTTTTTATTTAGCCCCACTCCCCCTTGCAGGTGTTTTCACCTGAAAGGATTGGTGAGATAAAGAAAGCCACTCATGTAGTTGTTTAGGTGAAAACACCTAAACATGGGAAGGGGAGAAGCATTTGTTTATGTGGAAACGCCTATTCATGGCAAAAGGGCGAGTATTACTTCAGTTTTTCACTGTTGGTTTGATGGGAATAATATACCTATTTTAGTTCTAAGAAAATGGGATGACGTCAAATTAAAACCTAGCTTAACCTAACCTACTCCCCCCCCCTTGCAGGTGTTTTCACCTGCAAGCCTCTGTGAGAAATACAAAGACTATTAAGCAGTTGTTTAGGTGAAAACAAACACCTAAACTTGGCATAGGGTTTCATGTCTTCTCCTGAAAGTTTCCGTGATAAAATTTTGTAGTGCTGTAGCGGATTATTTAGATTTAAAGTTTTGTAGAAATTCAATTCAATTTTTTTCAACGTATTATTGATGGAAGAAATAAGAGATGAACATTTAAAAATTGGTTTTTTCACTGCCTCTATTCTTCATTGGAAATCACTGTTAAAACCAGCTAAGTATAAAAATATAATTACAAATAGTTTTGATTTTTTAGTTCGTAAAAACAGAGCAAAAATTTATGGATTTGTAATTATGCCAAATCATATTCATTTTCTTTGGAAGATAATTTCTCCATTCACACTAGATCAAGTTCAAAGAGACTTTTTTAAATATACAAGTCAAATGATTAAGTTCGATTTAAAGGAAAATCATCCTGAAGTATTAAAGCATTTTTGGGTGAATTTGCGAGATAGAGAATATCAATTTTGGCAAAATAAGCCTTTAAATAAATTATTGGATAGTAGAAAAATTGTTGAGCAAAAACTTGATTACATACATAATAACCCATTAAAAGGAAGGTGGATGTTGGCAGATAGCCCAGAGGAATATTTCTATTCTTCATACAGGTATTATGAATTTGAAGATAAATTGAGCTTTCCTTTCTTAGAGCATTATATGAGTTGTTTTGAATGATTCTTAGCAGTTCTTCTTGGTTTAAGGTTAGCCGGAAAAACTTCAATTCATTTGTCTCCCCCTTTCAGGTGTTTTCACCTGAAAGCTTCAGCACGACACAAATAGCCATTGAAGCAGTTGTTTAGGTGAAAACACCTAAACATGGGGCTGGGGTTAGTTTTTTTAGCAGCTAGTTTAAATGAGAATAGTTAAAAGTGGGCAATTTGTTAAAACGAAGAAGGAGTTCAATCAATATAATTTGCTTCAAACCTACACCCCCTTTCAGGTGTTTTCACCTGAAAGCTTCTGTGAGATACTCCTAGCCAATTATGCAGTTGTTAAGGTGAAAACACCTTAACATGGGAAAGGGGGGCGTTTGTTTACCTGAGAACACCTAAACTGGGAGGGGCTAACTTAACAATTTCCGATTAATCTTTCCCGTATCGTTTTTAGGCAACTCCTCCATCACCTCGAAATGCTTCGGTACTTTGTATTTTGCTAAATGCTTTATACAATAGGCGGTAATATCGGATACTTCTTTTCTTCCATTCTTAAAGACCACAAAAGCTTTCCCTACTTCACCCCATTTTTCATGTGGCACTCCAATTACGCAGACTTCCTTAATTTCAGGATGTTTTAAGATGCATTTTTCCACTTCAGCAGGATAAACATTCTCTCCACCCGAAATGAACATGTTTTTAATTCTATCTACCACATACAAATAGCCATCCTCATCTTTTTTTAAGATGTCGCCTGTTTTAAACCAGCCATCCACTATTGCTTTTTCCGTTTCTTTAGGGTTTTTCCAATAGCCTGGCGTAACAATCGGGCCTTTTATCCAAAGTTCACCTTTTTCAGTCGGCCCTGCTTCCACTCCGTTTTCATCCATTAGTTTTGTGTCCACATAAAAGTTAGGGAAACCAATAGATCCTCTTTTTCTGATGGCATCTTCTGCTTCCAGAGAGGTGATGTTGGGACCACATTCTGTTAATCCATATCCTTGCCTAATGGGCACGCCTTGTTTATTCCACTGTTCGATTAATGGAATAGGCAAAGCTTCACCGCCCACTATCATATAGCACAACTGGCTAAAGTCAGTCTGTTTAAAATTTTCGCTTTCACTTAACATTCTCACCATAGTGGGAACTAGCATACTGATGCTAATTTTCTCTTGTTCTAATGCCTCTAATACTTTTTCAGAATCAAATTTTGGCATCATAATCAGTGTACCTCCAAAATGTAAAATCGGGGCAGTGAGCACATTCCATCCACCAGTGTGAAATGGAGGCATGACATTTAGATAAATATCATCCGAAGTGATTTTTAACCTGATAGCCGTATTGATACTGTTCCACAACATCATACCATGCGTATAAATGGCACCTTTTGGTTGCCCAGTTGTGCCGAAAGTATATAGAATAAATGCAGGATGTGTTTCCTCCAAAGGTTTTGAAGTATATTCAGCCGTTTGCTCTTTTGATGCAGAAGTTAGCCAGTTTTCATATTGAGAAAAGGCAATTACTTTTTCTTGCAATAATTTTGGAACCTCATTTAATAAACTTCTGTATTCTTCGGCTACAATAATGAGGCTTGGGTCTGAATTTTGAACCAAAAAAGCTATTTCACTTACACTTAATCTATAATTAATCGGAACTAAAATAACCCCCATTTTTTGGGCTACACCCAGCAAGGCCACATATTCAGCATCGAAATCGGCAAGAACCAATAATCGGTCGCCTTTGGTTAAATTATATTCTTTTTCAAATATATTTGCTAGTGCATTGGCCCCATGATTGAGGGATTTATAATCATACCCCAGTCCACTCTCAATATTTTTAACCGCTAGTTTATTGGGGCTATAAGTACTCCATTTTTCAAACCAATCACATTTCATCTTTTCCTTGTTTTGGTAATACAAAATAAAAAATTAATCCGATAGCTGTAGAACTGATAATGGCAATGGCAGAAGATATGGCCGGATTTTTTACTTCGCCTTTCATATATGGGGTTAAACCTCCGTAATATATGCTAAAATACACAATCAAGGCAGTGAAAGCAGCCAAATAAACTGCTTTTGGATTTGTCCTTTGTAAAAACATTCCGAATAAAACGGGTATAAATGCACAAGAGAAATAAGCATAAACTCCATTTTGAGCAAATATAGCCACGCTCATATTCGGATTAATCAATTGCTGATAAGAAAATATAAAAGAGACCACTGCCAATAGAATAATCACTAATTTATTCACCAACATTCCGGTTTTAGGTCTAGTTAGTTTTTCCCTTATGCTTATCGGACTTATTTTCAATAATATATCAGAAGTGATGGTGGTGCTCAAACTTTGGATTAAACCTTCCAAAGTGGACATGCCGGCAGAAATCAACCCGAAAATTATCACAATACTGATATAGACTGGAAATTTACTGACTACATAAGTAGAAATGAGTCCATCAGGCGCTATTGGGCTTCCATCAGCCATGAGGTTTGGAAATTCTATTCTGGCGTAAAAACCTGCAATCACTACTAGGAAAAATAAAAATTGAACGATTGAACCTACAATCAAATATCTGTTTACATCACTTTCTTTTTTCAAAAGCAATGATTTAGTCAGGATGTGAGGCTGGCAAACAATGGCAATACCCACTACCATCTGGCAAAAAATAATTTCAAAATAATCTCTGAAAATGGGGCTTTCGGGATTGAGTGGCTTGGTCAGCAATGGATCAATAGTATTCAGCTTTTCCATAAAACCATTGATACCTTCTTCCAAATATTCATATCCAGAGCCTATTAAAACAATGGCTACTATCAACATGGAAATGGCTTGAATGGCATTTGTATATACCATGGAATTGGCCCCGCCAAACATCATGTAACCAAAAATAAAGACCACTACACCCGTTAATACCCATACAGCATCCACATCCAAAGCTTTGGATAGCACCTGACTAATGCCCACACAAATCAGCACTATAAAGGTGATCAGTAGGAGTGATAGGAATGCAAAAAACAAGGAAAATCCTTTGCTGTTATACCTGTTGCCCATCCATTGTGCCATGGTGAGGGCGGATACTTTACTACCGAATTTCCGAAATCCTTTGGTCAATAAAATAAGCGAAAAGACAGCCGTAATGGGTAAGGCTAACCCGTAGGAGATAAATCCGCTTATACCATAAGTTCCTATCAAACCCGGGTTGATAATAAAAGTAGCAGCACTAGTCATAGAGGCAGCTAAGGATAATCCCACAAAAGCAGGTGAAAAGGATACGCTCCCTACAGCAAAATCACTCATGTTTTGGGTTTGCCTAAAGCCTTTAAAAACCAAATAAATAACTGCGATAGCATAGACTGATAACAAAATGACTGTTGCCGTTGCTACAGGAATCATTCCTACTAAAAAGTTTATATTGAATATCATACTTAAGTTTAAAAATTATAATCTGAATGCAGCACCAGCAAAGGATAGCCCTCCGCCTGAACCAATCATAAAAATGACATCCCCTTTTTTAATTTCTCCATTTCGGAAAGATTCATCTAATGCCATAGGAATTGCGGCTGAACCTGTATAGCCATATTTATGCATAATGTATTTAGCTTTGTCTTTTTCCAAGCCTAAATTATCCAACATTTCATAAATACTGTTAATATTTATTTGCGTCATAAAAAATTTGGTCACTGCTTTTACGTCAATGCCAGCTTCTTTTGCCATTCTTTGGCTCATTTCTGTCCACATGCTTGGATTCAGTTCTTTAGGGAATTTTTTCACAAACTGTAGTTGATGTTTTCCGCTGTCCACCACTTTATGATTAACAGGACAGCCAGTTCCTCCAGCATAAATTCCCATCCAATCGTGATATTGTCCTTGCGTAAATTGATGGGCATTTAAAAATCCACTTTCAGTATTTTCCTCTGCACTTAAAATTACCGCACCAGCACCATCCGCAAAAAGAGTGACGGTTTTTTTGTCTGTTTTATTCAAATATTTACTCATGGCATAGGCACCTATTACCAAGATGTGTTTGTATTGCTTATCCGCGATAATATATTTTGAAGCAGTATCTAGAGCACTTACAAATCCTGCACAGGCTGTATTCAAATCAAAAGTTCCGGCTCCGGTTGCCCCAAGTCTATGTTGTAAGACTGCGGCAGTGGCAGGGGAAATATATTCTGGCGTGTCAGTAGAAATAATGATTTGATCTAATTCATCTGCTGGAATTCCTGCACTTTCTAATGCTTTTAGAGCGGCTTGCTCGCATAAGTCAATGGTAGATTCATCTTCATCGCACCAATATCTTTGTTTGATGGTTAAATTTTCACGGAGCCATGTGTCCACATCTTCGCCCAATAGCTCATTGAAATATTCGTTTTTCAATAATCTTTTCGGGACATAAGATCCAGTTCCGCTTATCACTGCATTTCTCATAGTTTTAATGTCTAGTTAAGTAGTTTTGGAAAAGATGCAATCTTAAATGGTAACCGCCCCATCAACACTGAGTGTAGCGCCACTTATGAAAGATGCCTCATCAGAAGCTAAAAATGCATAGGCACTGGCAATTTCTTCTGGTTCCCCTAATCTGCCAAGTGGTGTTTTTCCCTCTAACATATTGATGACTTTTTCCGGTATGCTTTTGACCATTTCGGTGGCAATAAAGCCCGGTGCTATTGCATTGACGGTGATGCCTTTTCTGCCCAATTCCTTTGCCCAAGTTTTGGTCATGCCGATTACTCCGGCTTTGGTGGCTACATAGTTGGTTTGACCAAAGTTACCATAAATCCCTACAACGGATGAAGCATTAACAATACGTCCATAAGCTTGCTCCACCATAAAAGGAGAGATGGCTTTTGTGCAGTAGAAAACTCCGTTAAGGTTTACATCCAATACTCTTTGCCATTGTTCGATGCTCATTTTGGATAAAGTAGCATCCTGTGTGATGCCCGCATTATTGATCAAAATATCTATCTTTCCGAAATCTTGATGAGTTTGCTGAGCGGCTTTTTCCACTTGTTCAAAGGAGGTAGTATCTACCTGATAGAATTTGGTGTTATTGCCCAGCTCCTTGGCGGTTTCTTCTCCTTTTTCTTTTACAATGTCCCAAATAGCAACTTGAGCACCTTCAGTTATAAATTTTTGAGCAGTAGCTTTTCCGATGCCATTGGCACCACCAGTAATTACTGCTACTTTATCTTTTAGTCTTTCCATAAATGTCGTTTAATTTTGGAAAGCAAATTGGGTAATAAGGTCTTATAGCTCAATATGTAGGTTTAAATTAGAGGGGTTGACTATTAAATAATGGAAATGTTATTAAGTTAAGCATTTAATTCTCAGCTTTCACTACAGACCTAAAAAAATAACCTTGGTTATTTTTCTTTGTGTTCTATTGTCTCTTTTCCCGATAAATGCGGGACAGGTCGTGGTAGTAATGTATAACTGTTAATTAGAAAGGATGACTTTTCATTACCACAAAAGATACTATGTTAAATTCCTAATTAGTTTTATACTTTTAATCCATTTATTAACTTTGAACTGACCAAAAGAAGGCTTCAGTCGATTCTTTGCACCGGAGTCTATCTAGAGCGGGGTCTTAACGGCTCCGCATTTTTTGCTTCGCAAAAGACCAAAAGAAGGTCTTAGTCTCTTCATTACCCGGTGTCTATGCTGCCCACTGGTAATTCTCGTCAAAAGTCGTATCTTTTTTCCATACTACATAGCTCAG
>NZ_JBNPEF010000026.1:0-137111 GCF_051117495.1 Marivirga sp.
GCGCCTGCCGCGGGCTCCTCGAAATTTAAGTAGCGATTTTTACAAAATCACTCCCTAAATTTCCGAGGTCATAAAACTGTTTCGTAAGCTCTATTTTAGAACTTACACAGTTTATGAGATACTCCCTATTTGACTTTAAATTTTGCTGTAATTTTTTCTACCTCAACTTTTCTATCCCAACTATCCGGCCTTTCAAAATCCTGACCTGATTTAAGTACCTTCGCATTAGGATATGATTTCTTTATTGTTTCCCAATTAGTGTCCTCCCAATGAGCTCTATCCATTTCCAGCAGCCCTACATTCTTTAATGGTCCAGAAACTGCTTTATCGACCAATGGCCACCATAAGCTCTCAGTTTCCCTATCCCATAGCACAAATCCATCTAAGCCGTCCCATACCTCATCATCGTAATAAGTGTAGCCACTCAAGGCAAAAGTAAGCACTTCATCCCCATAAGTTCTTTCGTATATCGCTCCTAAATCAGCCAATACGCAATAGACTGCCATAATAGGATCGCCATTCAGTTCATCATTGACAACTTCATGTCTTGTTAAATCTTTTACTGAATAGGCTTTCACTTCATCTCCTGCATAAGCCACTAAAAACCTTGCGTCATCTTCCCAAAGTTCATCTGCTTCGGCCACAGAGATAAATTCCGGCTCTAACAAAGCTGGAAATGCTTCTCGCCCAATTCCATAATGGAATTGCTCTTTTTTCAAATCTAAATTGCCAATATTAAAATGCTGGCTACTATCCTCGCCCCCGTAAAGTAATTCTTTTCCATCTTGCTTTATGAATTTTCCATTTTCATAAGCAATAGGTCTTTGTTTTTTAGGTGGTTCTTGATCTTTACTCTGTTCTTGGGAATTTATATTTGAGCATGAAAAGAATATGCCCACAATAAGGATTAAAAAAGGATACTTCATTTTTCTTACAATTTTAGGTTTTTGAATTTCCGTATTGAATAAGTTACTTACTCTTTACCAGTATTTATTTTTATATTTAATAATACACCATTTTTCAGGTCTTTACTAAGCGAAATAGTGCCATTCAATTTTTTTATTGCAGATTTAGCTAGGTAAAGTCTTAAACCCTGCCCTTCCAAGTGGTTTACACTAGATTTAAATAATTTTTTGAATTCTTCCTTCCTCTCTTTATCTAGCCAATGACCATTAGCTTCAATCTGAAAGCAATGAAGTCCTTTATCATTACTTGAATATTTTATTTTGAGATAGTCAGCATCGAGATTATTTTTCAAAATAAGATAAAGAAGCTCATGAAAGCTTAAGGAAAATAATTCCGCATCTGTATTAATTAATAGGTCTTCCGGAACCTCAATTATCCAATTTATATTTTGTTCTGGTAAATCTGAATTGATTGAATCAGCTATTTGACTTAACAAAGAAGCTGGTGCTACACTCTTGCAAACCACCTCTGAATTTTTCGCATCATATATTTTGGATATCCCTTTAATTCTAATGATGAGGTCTCCAGTTGTGTTGGATATTCTACTAAGAAAATCTGAAAATTCTTTATTATCAAACTCTATTTTACCCAGATTGCATAAGCCCTGTAAAGTAGCTAATGGCCCCATAATATCATGGGAAGTACGGTATAATAAATTTCTTAATTCGATGTTGAGCTTTAACAATTCTCGAGTCCTTTGTCTTACCCTTGAATCCAGTTCAATATTTTTAATTTCAATTTCATTTTTAGTTTTATCCAATTCCTGGTTTTTGAGCACCAATTCATCATTTACTCGGGTAATCTCATTATTTTGTAAGTATATTTTTTCTTTAAATTGCTCTTCCTGATGAACCCTTTTTTTAAGATATAGGAAAAAGAAAACAATAAACGGAGCTATTAACAATATAGAAATTATAGAATTAATAATGAGTTCTTTTTGCTGAGTTGCTAAAAAAGAAGAGAAATCTTCATCCACTTGAACCAGTCCCACTACCTGGTCTTGTTCATCTGTAATAGGTGCAAATGCAGAAAGCCAAACACCATTTTCACTTTCATAAACATCCAAGATTCCGCCTGTTCTAAAATCTTCTAATAATTTCTGGGGATAACGTTTGTATTGATGTCTGAAATAAGGAGTTTCTGAGGATGATACTATAAATTGAAATTCTGAATTGATACTATCATAAATCATTGTGTAAATGGGGCTTTCCAAATCATTGACTTCCTGTACTTCCTTAATTTGCTGATGAATTTGATAGTAGGAAGAATCTTCCATTGTTGATTGAATGGCATTACGATTTCCATAGCGCATACTTATCTCATTATGCAAGTTACCATCTATTCCTATGGCCGCTGTGCATACAATGGCCTTCAATTTTTTTAAGGTACTTTCCTTACTATCCTCTAAGCCTGAAAAATAATTATAGATTAAAAAGTAAAATATCAGACATAACAAGCCTAAAGAAAAGATTGAAAAAAGTCTAAAGCTACCCTTGATATCCATTATGTAATCAATTTATATAAAGCTTAAAATATAAGAGTTGTATTCTTGTCGTTAGGCGGACAACCAACCAAGTAAAGGTAGCTTTTAAACAAAAAATTATAGATGTTCGCTAATTAATCTGATTCCTCAGTTTTCATAAAGTTTCAAGTCTTCGTAAAAAGAAGGGAAAGAAAACCAATACCCTATCATTTGATCTGCATAAGGTAATTTTTCACCAGTCCTGGAGCCTTCTTTTGCTTCACCGAAAACATTCCATTTATTTCCTTCATCATCTTCCATTACCAATGGAAATTGATTTGAAATTGCAGTAAAGCTGAGTTGTTGACCATCAGTTGTGATATTTTCAAAAGCTACTGCAAAATTATGCTCCTGACTGCCTACCACCACTATCTCATGAAAACTATCATCTTCTATGATGGTCACATTATTTTCAAATTCCTTTATTGGATAAGCTTTGGCTTCTTTATCAAAAATAACGGTGAGCACCCTTTCTTTAGCTGGCAATCGGTTATCACTCTCGCTCACCGGAAATAAAATATTATCGTGATTTGTTTTATAATTTCCATAAGGATAACGGTCATAATTTCTATTGAAACCTGTATTTCTTGAAACTACTTTTGAATCAGGATACATATTTTTCCACGTAGCCCATGTAGTCTCTATAATAGGAACAGTATTCGGTTTTTCTCCAGCCAAATCCCCACTAACGGCCTTCAAATAAATTTGAGACCAATTACTGTCGGTATTTCGATCATAGGGGATTACATTGGTATTATATAATAAGCCAGATACGCCAAAGGTTGTTAAGCCTTGAGAAGTATTTCGGCTCCAAGCGGTGGCCGTTCCGGTCAGCGGGCAATAAATCACTGAAAATTTGCTATTGGAAGATTCATCATTAATGATTTCATGCCAATCCAAAATTTGATGCGGATAAGCCTTTACTTCCCCATTTTCAAGATAACCCACTATTAAATCATCATCGCTAAGAAATGTTGCTTCACTTGCATTAATGAAATTGGGATTATCAATTGCAGGGATTCCGTCTTTTCCTGGGCCTCCGTCAAATACATCATCTCTATTGATAAGCCAGTCATCATCTCCTCCATTATTATTAGGCAATAACCCATCATCATCACATGACTGGGAAAACAAACTCATGACTATTAAAGTCAAAACAAATGTTAAATTTATAGGCTTCATAACTCGTCAAATTTTAAGGTTTTACTTTTATTCAATTTTAAATTATAGAACAAGGAAAAACTGGTCCGATAAGTAGTGGTCAGTTGAGCCCCTTCCAAAGACCTGTAAACTGGTAATTGCACACTGCTTCTAAAGGATAGATTGGGAGATATATTAATGTTTATACCCGGAACAACAGAAGCCCAGACACCCCCTGAACCCGGAAAAGGTCTATCATCAATAAGATCAGGAGGTTGATGTCTGAACCTTCCAAACAAGAAAGCATCTATTGGCCAGCTGGCAAAAAAATTAAAATTGAAGCCAGACGTAATTTGTAAAGTGTTTCCAAATTGATAGGTCTGAGAATTATTATAACTATCATTTGCTCCATTTAATTGGTAAGTGCTTATCAAAAGCCAACTTAAATTCGGACTTAAAAAACCATCTTTTTGAATGAAGTTCCACAGCATTAAATCCCATGAACCAGAGCCTGGTTGCATGTCAGCAGCCATTGTAAATCCATTATTATTCCTTAAATCTGATCTTCCCGTTGGCATTTTGGGGCCAACTCCCGTTATCCATTGCCATTTCTGTTCTAGAGAACTTGAGAGGACACTATATTTAATCAAAAACATAATATCCCCTAAGCCTTGTCCAACCGTAAATTCTGTTTGATCTGAAAACTCATTTTTTATTTTCCTTTCCTGCCTAATGATTGGAATAACCGTAGCTATAGACCATTTTTCACCTATTCCATAGTTGATTTCATTCAGTAGGGAATGTGTCATTCTTTCTCGAGTATCATCAACCAAAAGCTCTCTTTGATCCATCAAATCCCGAAGTACATTTCGGTCATAGGTCATTAAAAACTGAATACTTTGAGCATCGGCTGTTCCTAAGCCCAAACTTCCTCCTAAAGGCACGCCTCCAGAGCAGCAAGCTTGTGCATTGGCTTGACCGTACATAAACAAAAAGCTAATTGCAGTCAGCACTACAGTTTTAATAGGAGTATTTATAAATAAAACAGACTTCATTTTTCCCTTCTTAACACTTATCTAAAGTATTGAATGTCAATTCATTTTATTGTCACAAATTGGACAAAACAAGGTGTTTTTGATGGCTATTTTAATCTATTTTATTGGCTAAGTGGTGTGACTTTAAAACTTAGATTAAAACTATGTAGATTAGAGAATTTGAATTAAATTTAAAAATGGATATTCTTCAATATTTCGATCGGGTCAACCCCTTAAGCGAAAAAGCCAAATTGGCACTAAGAGAAATCACCAAAAGTATGAGTTATAAAAAGAATGAGATCATCCAGCAAGCCGGTAATAGCTGCAAGACCATTTATTTTGTAAAAGAAGGCATCACCCGCATATTTGATTATAAAGATGGAAATGATATAACAGAGCATTTTGCTTTTCCTAGTGATGTGATCGTAAGAGCAGAAAGCCTTTTTACAGGCAAGCCTACCCAAAAAAGTATTGAAACATTAGAGACCACGGAGATTATAGCCATAGATTCGGCAAAGTTGTTTGCACTCTATGACCAGCATCACGACTTGGAAAGGCTGTTTCGTTTGATTTTTGAAAGGGAATATGTCAATACCATCAAAAGATTGGAAAGTTTGCAATTCAAAAATGCTACTGAGCGCTATTCAGAATTATTGGACAAAACTGATTTTGTGCAAAAAATCCCGCTTAAATATATAGCATCTTATTTAGGTATTACTCAGGTGAGTTTAAGTAGAATTAGGGCTATATAATACTAAAAGATGGATTTCAATTATAAAAAATAAAGCTTTAGCTCTAAAATTGTGTTTGTTTTAAACTTATGAATTCATCATTTGAATCTGTTGAAAACAAAAAGAAAACCTCTACGAATCAATTTATACTCGACTGTATAAATGGCTATCAAAAATAATCCGAATATTACCGGTAATATCCCACCAAAACCGAATGACATGCTCAAAATAAAACCCAAATAGTACTCAGGTCTATAGATGGGTACAAATAAAGCAATGGCAAAAGTGAGTAATAAAAGATAATTATGAATTTCTAAAGAACTTTTAAATAACACAGTCAAAATAACACCAAACAAAAAAGCACTTATAAAACCATAAACTTGGGTTTTTGATATTGGTTTTTGCTCATTATTGCTATTTGTATTATTCTTTTGAAGGAAGAACAACGTTATCCAACTAACTATCGGTATGGTTAAAATACCCCACCAATTTGATACCTTGGGCAAATTTTTATTATCAAGTAAATGATGCGATACTACTCCACCCCGAAAATGTTCTAACAAAAGTATTCCTAAAATTAAAAAAGTGATAATAGCGGTCAATATCAGTTTTGTTTTTGTGTCTAATTTAGTACTCATAGTTTTTTATTTTTATCAAAAAAAAATTGTTTGATCAATGCTACTACAATTTTATTTCCAAGGACTCAGCATCATAAACAATAGCTGCCCCCTAATTGAAATCATCAATTAGCGATAATGGAAGATTGTTGGTATTTAGAGTGCAATAAATACATATATTTATTTGCTTTATATAATAAAATAAAAACCTACAAGGCTAATTTCTGCCACTTACATTTTCATATTACTCTCCTAAAAAAGGCTGAACTATATCCATTACCAAATACCAAAAAGGACTAAAATCAAAATCTTTTTGTCTCCCATTAATGGCAACATCAACTACAACTCCTTCATTGGGAAATAAGCATAACAAATTCATACTTCCCTTGCTTACTCCGCCATGGTGAACCATCCAAACAGGCCTACCTTCACCTAAAAGATGTTCAGAAGCGTACTCATAGTAAGAACGCCAACCCAAAGCATATTTTTGTTCATTAATTTCTCCATTGGATAATTTTTGTGGTTCAAAGAACATATTTCTAACCTTTGTAGAAATGAATAAAGTGTCATGGAGCAGAACATTACCCATTTTAACCAAATCGCTGGGTGTTGAAAGCAAACCACCTCCAGCCCATTTATAACTTAGGTTTTGGTCTTGATGTGGGATACCAAAAGTATGCCATTTCCGATACTTTTTATCCGATGAAATTTCGTAAAATTCAGCTTCATACTCAGGCCTTTTTTTAGCATGATCTGCATAGGAATTATCCATATTCATCAGCTGGAAAACATCATTTTCAAGATATGTTAAAAAATCTTTTCCACTAATTTCTTCAACCACTCTACTGGCTAAAACTACATCAAAGGAATTATATTTGAATAGTTCTCCTGGCTTGAATAAAAGAGGAGTATCTTGAAATACTTTAAGCCCTTCTTCTACAGTGTTGAATTGTTTAAAATTTAAAAGGGTATAAAATCCACCTCTAATACCTAAATCCTCATAATCAGGAAACCCGGCTGTATGCGACAATAATTGTCTGGTAGTAAAATCCCAGTTTTTGGTTGGATAATCAGGTAAAATGGTAGCTACTGATTGGTCTAAATTCAATTTATTTTGCTCTACTAATTTCATTACCGCTACGCTGGTAACTGCTTTAGAGGTGCTACCTATTCTATAAGAGGTTTGTGGCGTGGCTTTCAGTCTCTTTTCAATATTAGCATAGCCAATGGCTTCAGACCATACTATTTTATTATCAACACCAATAGCAATAGATGCGGAGGGAACATTCAAGCTGTCCAGTAGAATCTCTAATTTTTTTGAACTAATTTGTATTTGTTCATTAAAAGTTGAGTCAAATACACCTGTTGTCTTGTCATAATTATCCCTATCAGGTAAATGACTCCAACTTACATAATAATATACTAGATAAACTAGAATCACCAGTAGTATGAATATTCCCGAGTATTTTATTTTTTTCATAATGACCTTTATGAGGGTAACAGTCCTAATCAATTTTTACGCAATAATCAAGATATAGAACTTCCGAATATAATCATACGTAATTAATACTAATATTAAATGAAGTTTAAGAATACAATTACGCTAATTTGCGATCCCCAATAAACTGCATTACAGCAAAAAACAAGACAATCAAGCCTACGAAAGCTAAAATCCAAAGGCTCTGAATTGAAAAACCGAATGGGTTGAATAATAAAATAAATATGGTACCTAAAACCCATATTAAATCTAAAATAATTATGGCTTTGACAACTAGTTTTCGCTGTTTTCTTATTTCCAAAAATAGAAAAATAGAAAAACCCATTAATGCACTTCCGATAATTATAAATGGCATGGTTTCCTCTATTCCCAAAAATTCTGAAATCATTGATGGTAAAATTGCGGAAAATATACCGGAAGCACCTGAAAATATTCCGTTTGATAATAAAGCTTTTTGTAATGTGGTCATGATGTGAATTTTTGTTCAAAATTATATCACATCTTATTAATCGGGTTGATATTTTGCGCCAATTCTTAAATAATGAATAAAGTTAGAATGTGATGGTTCAATTTTGTAAATCTGATATAATAGGCTCTGTTTTCACTTCTATTTTTTCATAATAATTTATTGCATTGCTTAAAGCAGATAATTTTAAGGTTAACAATGCATTGAGTTTTACAGCCAATTCAACTTTATTTGTGTTTCCCCATATTTTCTCATAAACTGGGCCAGCCTCAATCACACCTTTATAAAGCGCAAATGACTTTACATAATCTTCCAGAATATTTCCATGTGATTGTATTGTTAATTCTGAATAGAATTTTTGCTCCTCTTGTAATTCAATTAAGTTAGACAACTTACTCACTAATAGCTGATCCAATAAGCCAATATCACCAGAAGCTTTTAATGCATCGAATGTACCTCTGTTGTAGTTTACAAAAGGAGGAATACTGGGACTGAACTCATTCTTTGCAATATAATAGACGGTGTCTAGGGTTGCATCAGGATTATTTAATCGATGTTTTAGAGTGTTTAAACTTTTAAGTTCTTTTTCAAATTGATTCTTGGTTTTTTCAATTGCTATTAAATCCTCAGTTAAATCTTGGGCCAATAAATTTTTATATACATCAAGCCTATTATTCTTTTTTCTTTCTTCATTTAAAGAATTTATTTGCAATGCCATTAACAAACTAAATACGATCAAGATGATCTCGCCAAAAGCATATAAGAGATATTTTCTCAATGACTTTTGACCAGAAGTGGCCATTTTTAATTTAGTTAGCTTGAACATGATTAAAGTATTTTGTCGTGAATTTGCTATTAAAATAAGTAAAATACAGGGATATTGAAATTGATATTTAACGACAACATTATTCATTATGGCTAAAGTAGCAGCTGTCCACCAACAATATCTGTTAGAATATACTGAGGTAATTGGAATCAATAAAGAACAATTACTAAAAGTTTCTAATGAAGACAATGATTATAATTTCTCATTAGAAAAAGGATTAATTGATGCTGAACAGTATTTACTCTTACTTTCAAAGCTAAATACAATCAGTAATATTCCTAATTTCGGATATTTTTTGGGGACTTCTTTAAATGTTAGAACACTAGGGTTTATAGCTCATGTACAAAAACACGCCAAGGATTTTTCTCAAGCCATAGACATTCTTCAGAATTACCTCGAGCATTCTTATGCAATAGTAGATTTAGATGTTTATCAAGAATCAAATCACCTCATAATAAAGCTTGGAGCTAGTGAGGATTTAGGAGCTTGTCAAAATATAGTTTTAGAGGCGATTTTTAATTTTATAATCCGAGAACTGAAAGGAATACTACCTGACATCTCTTTTTTTGAAAAGGTGTACATACCCCCATCTTTTATTCCTTCAACACTTGAACAACTAAATATACCTTACTCATTTGAAGAGATTAATCCGACTATAGTTTTATCTGCTTCGGTATTGGATATAAACCTAAATAAAAAACATTCTGTGGACATAACTTCTGCTTTGACTGGTTATTTAGCATTGCTTGAAAAAAACCACAGTCATTTAGGAGAATTTTCAGGTCGAGTTAAGAAAATGGCTTTATCTATGTGCTGTCCTGAGCCACCCAACTTAGACTATGTAGCTTCTCAATTTTTCATGACCAAACGCTCTTTTCAAAGAAAACTAGCAAATGAAGGAAATACTTTTAGAGAAATAATTGATGCTATCCGACAGGAGATGTCAAGTTTCTTGGAAATGAGTTCTGATTTAAAAATCAATGATATTTCCTATCTACTAGGGTATAGTGAAAGTAGTGCTTATTTACATGCTCGAAACAGATGGAATCAGCCAATTGAACTGACGAAAAATGTAGAATATTCAGAATTGGCATAAAATATCAACTACAATCATTTGACTTGCTTCAATTTTACAAAAATTAAAATAATAAAAAAGATGAAAAAAATTGTCGCATATGCTGTCCTAATATTATTGTTATCAGCTTGTGGTTTAAAAGACCTTAGATCTAAAAAACTTATAGCTGATGGTTTAAGTGAACAAAATGTTGAAAAAGGAAAGACTATCTTGAAAAATGTGGTCACCCAACAAAATCTTAAAAAATTAGAGGATTATGGTGTTTACACACTAATTGCCAAAGATGAGTGGTATAAACAATATGGAATGAACATGAACCCATGGCCGGGAGAAAATGGAGTATTGCTCGAAATTCAATCAGCTTTTAACACATTTGATAGTCGTGTCAAGTGGTTAGAGGGACCTATGAAATCTGATATTTACGGGATTCAATCTTGGCAAGCATATCATATCCCTAACAATGAGGATATTAAAAAAATAACAGATAAAAAAATAGAATTCATCATTCCCACAATGCAATATTTTATCGAGTTACCCTATCGCTTGATGAATGCACCAATTATATCCTACATGGGAGAAGAAAACTGGAATGGCAATGATTACCAAAGGGTTTTTGTTAGTTGGGACAGTCCAGAACCTAATCATAACGATCAATATATTTTATATATAAATCCGGAAACCAATAGAGTAGAAAGAACTACTTATACCATCAGGGATAATTTTATGTGGACACCAAAGAATTTCTATGGTACTGCAGTATATAGCGATTTTAAGGAAATTGAGGGAATAGAGCTACCTCATAAAATGGAAGTTTTTCCTTTTGATGATACGGACGGTAAAATAGTACACAGATTTACTATCGAACAAGTAGAACTGGGAAATTTTGATAAGAATATTTTATATCCGTTTAATGACTTGACTGTTATTGGAGATGCTAAAGTTGACTAATTAAGATTAATTTTTCATTAATGTTAAAATTTTGGTTTAATGCCCTAAGATGAAATGACTTGAAAAATATAGCTCTAATCAACAATAATAATTTAATTGAGCTAGAATGCTATTAAGTTATGTGGTGATAAGAATAAGGGGCTTAACTCATATTAAAAATCGTCTGACGGTTTAGCATATTGACATTGTCAGATGATTTTTCATTAACAACAATTTTTATTTTGTTGAACTGGAGGGCAATCTACTGTTCCATAACTACAATAGACACAGCAATCACCAGCTTGCGGTTTTAAAACTGTTTTACAATTTTCACACTCATAGAAGAATTGACAAGCATCTGTTGGCATTTCTTCTGTTTTTTCGTGCCCGCAGTTGGGACATTTTATAGTTGAATCTAATTTTACTTCCATTATATAATTATTTATTTAAGCAAATTTTTAAATATAAAAGCCAAAATAATTACTTTTGACTTATAACTTTATAACCCGTGCCGTTTATCACAGCTTTAATTTCCTCACTAGTTACTTTTGACTTATCGTATTTTACAGTGGCATCAGCATCTTCATAACTCGCATCTACCTCCACTATACCGCTCAGCTTATTAACATCATTTTCTATATGCGAAGCACAGCCATTACAGGTCATCCCCTTGATTTCGAAAGTGGCAGTTTCTAAATTATCACTTTCCACCACTATGGTCTGTTTTTGATTTTGAGAAGGATAAAACATATCTGCATATAAAGGAAAAGCCATCATCACCACGGCAAAAAAAGTTACAATTCCGAGAAACTTCTTGCTTTGCCAAAAATTGGGTTTCTCATCGTCTTCACACGCGCAAGCTATTTCCTCTTCCGTTCGAAGTTTCAATTTCTGATACCAGGCAAAAGCTAAAACCAGTATGGTCACTGCTATTAGATAAGGTCTCAAAGGATCTAACCACGAAAAAGTAGAAGCAATGCCGGACGCACCTGAAACTAGGGCTAAGACTGGGGTGATACAGCATAGTGATGCTGCAATTGCCGATACTAATCCTGCGCCCAATAGTTTATTGTTATGATTGGATTCAATATTTGAGTTTTCCTGAGTAGTCATATCTTTTCTTTTTTGTCACTAGTTGTAATTTCTTGAAACAAGGGTTTTAAAAGCCCCAAATGCTCTTCATTAATTGCATAAAAGATAGTTTGGCCGCTTCGTTTTCCTGTAATGATATTTCGGTCCTTCATTTTTCGAATGTGCTGAGATATTGCAGGAATACTCATTCCCAAAATATCAGACAGATCACATGGGCATAATTGGCCCTCTTGTTCTAAAAGGTAAAGTATTTTCAGTCTAACTTCATTACCGGTTAAATTCAGGATGCTACTCAGCTTACTGAATGATTCTTTGTTTTCTTTGAGGTTTTCTTTGCACTGCTGAATCTGTACCTCATCAGCCAATACCCTTATACATGATTGATTTTTATCCATGATCACTTTATTTTTCTTTCATAACGGATGCAACTTATTTTAGTTCATTATTTAAGCAAATACTTAAATACAAATTGAAACCTACTTTTTGATTAAATATTTACGCTCACTAGACGCCTGATGGGAAGATGTACAAATGGTTATTTAGGTGAAGAAATAGTGTGTTTTTGCTTTACAGTGTTTGAGGATATTATGAATACAGATTGCAAATTCCTATCTTTGAATCTGATGAATTTATTTAAACAAATAAAGGCCTTTCTACTTTTAAGCGTATTGCTGTTTGCATTGGGACATAATGCATTTCCGCATGTGCATCATCAGCACCAACATAGTAATGATAAGGAGAATCAAGTTCATCATCATTCTCATGATCACAGCCAACAGCATGAAAGTCATCAACATGGAAACCACCAACATGAGGATAATTCTGAAGATTGGAAAGATTTAAATTTTCTTCAAGCCTTACTTGATGGGCATTCATCGACCAATCATACACATCAGTACACTCCTTTATTATTAGAACCCTTAAAGTCAAAAAAACAGTTTGATCAAAAGTTAATTCATAATTTTGGGCAGGTTGAAATTGTAGTCCCTCATAGGGAAGCAGATTTAAAACCGGGCTTTATTGGTTTAATCTATCCTTATGATTCGGTTAATTTATCCATAAATCCACTCAGAGGTCCTCCTTCTAAAGTTTAATTTAGATGGCTGTGAACTAAGCATGGCCTACATCAATCATGATGTAAAATTACATATCAGACTCTATTAAAATTATATAAAATGTATAAAACCATTGTGTTCATACTTTGGTGTTGTACGCTTTCAGGACTGGCATATGCTCAGACGCCTACAATAGAAAGTGTGCTAACTCAAGTAGAGCAAAATAATAAATCATTAAAGGCTTTTGCCGATTATTTGAACAGCCAAAAGCTTGTTTTGAGAAGCGGTAATAATCTAGCTGATCTTCAATTTGGTGCTTTTTATCTGCCGATTGCTGATCATACAGATGCTAATTATACCGAATTTCAATTTAGTCAGACGATTGAATTCCCCACTGTTTATGGCGCGAGAGGAAATTTGATTGATGAAAAAGTAGCAAAGCTGGAATTAGCCTATAGGTCAAAGCGCCAAGAAGTCTTAGCTCAAGCTAAAGAATTCTGTCAGCATTTGATCTATCTCCAAAAGCAAATTGCAATTGAAGAAACCAGACTTGAACAGGCTGAAAAGGTTTTTGAGCAGGTTAAGGAACTCTTTGCGAAGGAACAGGTAGGGATAATGGAGATGAATAAGGCAAAAGTTGCCTGGCTGCAGGATCAGTTTAAAATTCAGGAACTGGAGAATGAACTCAATACTGTGGCTTTGCAATTAAAAAGCTTAAATGGTGATGAACCCATTGCATTCGCTTCCGATACTTATGAAAATTCTTTAACGGTATCAGAAAGAGATAGTATTTGGCAGGAAAAATTAGGTTTAGATCCAGCGCTTTTGAAGTTAGAGCAAGAACAGCTCATTGCGCAACAATCTCTGAAACTTGCAAAAAATAAAGTGCTTCCCAATATCACAGCAGGGTTCAACAGCCAAGGTATTCCTGGGGAGCGGTTTTCAGGTTTATATGCAGGGATCAGTATTCCATTGTGGAGTAATCGGAATAAGGTGAAAGCAGCAGCTTCAGAACTTCAATTTCAGGAGAGCTTTAAAAATGCTGAAACTTTTCAGCACTACGCTGATTTTGAAAAGCAGTATAATCGGTATCAGCTTATGAAGGAAAAATATGAGGCTTATGAAAGCACGCTAAATTCCTTAAATAGTGATCAACTGTTGTTCAAAGCTTACAAATCAGGTGAACTTTCATTTCTGGATTATTTTGCGGAATTGCAGTTCTACAGAAAAGCATATGATGAAATGCTGCGGATGCAGTATGAATTACATATATCGCAAACTCAATTATTAAAACATCAATTGTAAAATTTAAAAACAAAGAATTATGAAAATCAGAAATATAATACTCGCATTTACTTTTTTATTCGCTATAGCTTGTTCAAGCAAAAAATCAGAATCAGAAGACCATGGCCATGCGCATGATTCGGAATCTGCAACGCATACTGAAGAGGCTCATGGCCACAGCCATGAAGGGACTGAAGGTGATCACGGACATGAACATGAAGAACATCATGAACAAGAAGAATTTATCGTTGAGGAGGACTCATCAGAAATGAAACAATCAGGTACTCATAAGCATGAGGACGGTTCCGAGCATCACGATCATTAATCATTAAAAAACAGAAGAGATATGCGATATATAGTAATATTCCTTTCGTTGCTGGCATTTTCTTGCCAGCCAACGGAAGATCATGGTCATGCACACGATGAAAATGGTGGTCATGCAGCTGACGAAGGAAATAGACCATCAGTAGATTATACTGTTTGGACAAAAAACACTGAGCTTTTTGTAGAGTTTCCTGTTTTGGTCGTAGGTCAGACCAGTCGCTTTGCAGCTCATTTTACTAAGATGAATCAACATAAGCCTGTTAAAAAAGGTAGTGTTACAGTGAGTTTGATAAAAGCAGGAAAAGGAATTAGACATACTGTGGAAAATCCTTCTTCCCCTGGTATATTCACCCCATCTTTACAACCTAAGGCTGCTGGTATTTATACCGTAGTGTTTGATTTAAAAACACCTAGCTATTCTGACAGAATAGTACTTAATGAAGTTCAGGTGTTTGAAAGTATCGAGGCAGCCCAAAATGCTGAAGGATTAGCTAGTGAAGATGGAAATGCGATTACTTTTCTTAAGGAGCAAGCTTGGAAAATGGAATTTCAGACAGCACCAGTTGAGTTAAAAACGATTTATGAAACCATCTCAACATCGGGTATTTGGATGGTAGATCCAAATGCTTATCAAAGTCTGGTAGCGCCTGCATCTGGAAAGGTAAATTTTCTTGGAAATTCGCTGCTTGAAGGAACTCAGGTACGGAAAGGTCAGCTGCTTATGACCGTTAGTAGTGCTGGTTTAACCACCAATAACCTGAATGCTGAAATCCAAAAAGCAAAGGCGGAGTACGATAAAGCAAAATCAGAATATGAACGAAAAAAATCTCTTTTTGAGGATGAAATTGTTCCTAAATCTGAATGGGAATCCGTAAAGCAACGCTACCAGATAGCAAAAACCAATTATGAAACTTTGGTAAATGGCTATAGGTCTGGAGGAAAGCAAATTGTGGCACCTACAGATGGCTATGTAAAATCGCTAGAGGTTGAAAATGGCAACTTTGTTGAGCAAGGTAAAAAACTCATCAGTATAGCTGAACACAAAGGGTCATTACTAGAAATTCAGATTAGCCAAAAAAATAATGTGGCCCTAGATCTTATCCATAATATCTGGTATCAACCAAGCCCTAATAAATGGTCAAATTTAAGGGAAACCGCAGGGCGCATTCTTACAAAAAGCAAGGAGGTATCGCCAAATGATCCATTACTTTCTCTTTTTGCTTCGGTAACAGAAGAAGTGGAAATGCCAGAAGGAAGTTTTACAGCTGCACAAATTGCAATAGGAGAAGGTAAAGAAAGTCTGGTTATTCCGTCTAGTGCCCTTTTAGAAGACTATGGTCAATTTTCTGTAATGGTTCAACTCTCCGGTGAAAGTTTCAAAAGACGAAATGTTGTTATTGGAAACCGAAACGGAAATGAAGTGGAGGTTTTGGATGGTTTATCTGCTGAAGAGGTAGTCGTTAGTAAAGGAGCTTATCAGGTGAAAATGGCTTCCATGTCTGGACAAGCGCCTGCACACGGACATTCACATTAAAATTTGATATATGCTAAATAAGATATTAGAAATATCCCTTAGGAACCGTCTTTTAGTTCTTTTGGCAGCTATTTTATTGACATTATCGGGCTTATACATTGCTCGTAATATGAATGTGGATGTATTTCCTGATTTAACAGCACCTACGGTAACCATTTTAACGGAAGCCCATGGGCTGGAATCTGAAGAGGTAGAGAAATTAGTTACTTACCAGTTAGAGACTGCGATGAATGGTTCTCCTAATGTACGAAGGATTAGATCTTCTTCGGCAGCGGGTATTTCCATTGTATGGGTAGAGTTTGAATGGGGAACGGATATTTACAGAGCCCGACAGATTGTAAGTGAAAGAATTCCGATGGTGCGTGAAAATTTACCATCGGGTGTAAGTGCTCCAACCATGGCACCTATTTCATCCATTATGGGAGAGGTGATGCTCTTAGGCGTTCGCTCAGACAGCTTATCGCCTATGGAGCTAAGGACACTTTCTGATTGGACGATTCGACCTCGAGTTAAATCAATTGGAGGTATTGCTAATGTGGTGGTTATCGGAGGTGACTATAAGCAATATCAGGTGATGGCTGATCCTGAAAAACTGAAATATTATGATATCAGCCTTGCTGAATTGCTTGAAAAGGTAGAGGAAAGTAATGTTAATGCTCCTGGTGGCTTTCTGAATGAATATGGAAATCAATATATCATCAAAGGAAGCGGACGTGCTTATTCTATTGAGCAGTTAGCAGAATCGGTTGTAAAAAGTGTAAATGGGCAATCCATCAAAATTAAAGATGTTGCTGAAGTAAAGGTAGGCGCTGCAGATAAAATTGGTGATGCTTCTTTAAATGCTAAACCAGCAGTAATATTGACTATTGCCAAGCAACCTGATGTTAATACTTTAGAATTAACGGAACGCCTGGATGCTGCCATTCTTGATTTGCAAAATACGCTTCCAAAAGGAGTAGAAATCAAAAGCCATATTTTCCGGCAAGCGAATTTTATTGAAGCTTCGATTGATAATTTGAATCAAACCCTACTGGAAGGAGCCTTTTTTGTTGTGATCGTATTGTTTATCTTTTTGATGAACTGGCGAACCACCATCATCTCTCTATTAGCCATTCCAGTTTCCTTATTAGTTTCTATTATAGTGCTCAAGTTGATGGGCTATACGATTAATACCATGAGTTTGGGAGGTATGGCTATAGCTATTGGGGCTTTGGTGGATGATGCTATTATTGATGTAGAAAATGTATTTAAGCGATTAAGAGAAAATATACGAAAGCCTAAAGAGGAAAGAGAAGCTACCCTGACTGTCGTAAAAAATGCTTCGGTTGAAATCCGTAGTTCCATCATCATAGCAACACTCATTATTATCGTGTCCTTTGTGCCTTTGTTTTTCTTAAGCGGTATGGAAGGTCGTTTATTAAAGCCACTAGGGATTGCATTTATCACTTCGGTATTGACTTCCTTAGTAGTAGCGGTGACACTCACACCAGTGTTGTGTTCTTATTTGCTTAAAAGTGAGAAGGTGTTGAAAAAGCAAGCCGAAGGAACAAAAGTCGAACGCTGGTTACGAACCCAATATGCAGCACTTTTAAAAGGTGTCTTAAAATACCCTAAGACAATTATAAGTCTAACGGTAGGTGTTTTTATTGGCAGTTTAGTTCTATTCAGTCAGCTTGGCAGAAGTTTCTTGCCTGAATTTAATGAAGGTTCATTGGTAATAGGTGCTGTGGGCGTGCCTGGAATGTCTTTGGAAGAAAGTAATAAAACGGGAAAAATGATAGAAGAGCTGCTTCTGGAAATGCCCGAGGTAGAGGTAGTCACAAGAAGAACGGGGCGAGCTGAACTGGATGAACATGCTCAAGGGGTCAATGCTGCTGAAATAGATGTGCCGTTTACCTTAGGAGAAAAGAGTAAAGAACAGTTTTTTGAAGAGGTACGGACTAAGCTCAGTGTGGTGCCAGGAGTCAATATTACGCTTGGCCAGCCAATAGCCCATAGAATTGATCATATGCTTTCCGGAACTCGCGCCAATATCGCTATTAAAATTTTCGGGGATGATTTACAACGCTTGTTTGAACTTGGTAAAGCTGTTGAAAATAATATTAGTGGCATTGAAGGAATAGCTGATGTGGCCGTGGATCAGCAAATAGAAGTGCCGCAGATCCGCATTATGCCCAAACGTCAAATGCTGGCAGCTTATGGCATGACGGTCGGTGATTTAATGCAGCAAGTGGATATTGCTTTTGCTGGAGAGAAAGCGGGAGAAATTTATGAAGGGCAAAAGTATTTCGACCTGATCGTCCGTTTCAAGCATGAAGCAAGAGATAATAAAGCAGCGCTTGAATCAGCCTTGATTAGTTTGCCCGATGGAGGGCAAATCGCTTTGAATCAGTTAGCTATAGTCGCTTCGGTGAGCAGCCCTAATACTATTTCAAGAGAAGATGTGAGAAGGAAAATAGTAGTAGCCGCGAATGTTCAAGGTAGAGACTTGAGAGGTGTTGTGAATGAAATTCAATCTATTGTAGAGGTAAATATTGAATTGCCTGAAGGCTATAGAGTCGAGTATGGGGGTCAATTTGAAAGTGAGGAGAAGGCTTCCCAAATGCTGCTTATTACTGCTATAGCTGCTATTTTAATCATCTTCTTATTGCTTTACTTTGAGTTTAAAGATCTCAAATTATCTTTTATTGTCTTGATTAATTTACCGTTGGCGCTCATAGGAGGAATTTTAATAGTGTATTTCACCAGTGGGATCATAAGCATAGCCGCAACAATAGGTTTTATTAGTTTATTCGGTATAGCTACAAGGAATGGAATATTACTAGTGTCCAGATATGAAGAGTTAAGAAATGAAGGTCTAGAAGGTTTTCAATTGCTGAAAGAAGGCGCATTGGATCGTTTGAACCCCATTTTGATGACTGCTTTTACGACCGGTTTAGCCTTGATACCGCTTGCCCTGAAAGGTGGCGAGCCAGGCAATGAAATTCAAAGTCCGATGGCGGTTGTGATCTTAGGAGGTTTACTCTCAGCTACCGTACTTAATTTGATAGTGATTCCTTGTGTATACGAACTTGTACAGCTTAAAAAAGGAAATACATGATATTGTAAGAAGCAAGAATTAACTCTATTAAAGGCCAAACGAAATTGTTTGGCTTTTTTGTGATTCATGCAAAATAGTAAGTTAAGCAACAATCTACTGATAAATCAGAGCAAAAAAGGACAAATTTTATGAATAAGTAGCAATGGCTATACTTACAAAAATCCCTATCCCTACGATTGAACCCAAACCCATTAAAATGGCTCCTGGTGTTTTTAGTTCTCGTTTTAGTTCGTTCTCCATTTTTAATTATTTTTTGAAATGTGGAGTCAAGCGAACATTTTCCACCACCATTCAAGACTTCATCTTCCATTGGTTGTATGGAGTTAAATTTCTAGTGTGGTAAGGGAGGTATCAAAGACTGATTTGATCTCTGATTTACAAATATACTTAATTGCATAGATGCAATAGCATTGCATGGATTTAATCTCTACCTTTGTTTTCGTGAAAGTTTTATGTTACATATTGAGTTTTTACATGATAGCGCTTTGCGGGATACCCTGCTCAGATGCTAAAGCATTAAACAATGAGCAAGAGATTGCTTCTTATGGTGATTGGGCAAATGAAAATCAAAGCCATGAGCATAATCAGGAAGAGGATAATTGTTCACCACTTTGTGTATGTCATTGCTGCCATTTGCATTTCTTCCCCATAAATGAAATTCCATTTTCACATCCTGATATGATTTCAGGTTCATATTCTCTTTATTACCAAGATTTCAGAACTATTGAAATCTTCGATTTTCTGATACCTCCACGACTATAAAGCGCTATTCAACAGGATAGGTATGTCCTTTTTTTAAAGATTTTTCATGTAGAAATCTTTAAGAACTACCATTATGCTGATTGAATAAGCAATTCCAAGAATCCTTATTTCCTGAAAGATTCTTTAATGCCGTTCAGGCTAAGGTTAATCTAAACAATTTATAATAAATAGACAGAAAGAAACACCTAGTCAAGCTTTAAACAGGTATTGGTGATTTCTATTGAGTTGGTCTCTAAGATGACCTTTTAAAATAGATTGCGACCATTTTTTCTTTCTAAAAAACTAATTAAAAGTCTTATGATTAATAAAATCATTTCTTTTTCTATAAAGAATAAATTTATTGTGGGTCTGCTGACATTGGCACTCATTGGAATTGGCACATACTCCATGTACACGGTCAATTTGGGTTCTGTACCCGATATTACGAATAATCAGGTGCAAGTGATGACCGTTTCGCCCAATCTAGCCACAGAAGATATTGAACAGTTCGTGACCTACCCTGTGGAATTAGCTATGGGTAATCTGCCAGGTGTAAATGAAATTAGGTCGGTATCACGTTTTGGTCTCTCGGTAGTAACGATCGTTTTTGAGGATGATATGGGTACTTATTTGCCCAGGCAATTAGTACAGGAAAAGCTCAACGACTTGCAAGAAACCATTCCTGATAAATTTGGCAGCCCAAGCATGGGCCCCATAACAACGGGCTTAGGTCAAATTTATGAATATACCATTCAGCCAGAGGAGGGCTATGACTCGGTATATTCCCCAATGGAGCTTCGAAGTATTCAAGATTGGATAGTGAAAAGACAATTGACCTTACTTAAGGGAGTAGTAGAAATTAACTCTTTTGGTGGGTATATCAAACAATATGAAGTGGCTATTAATCCTGAAAAGCTTAATTCCATGAACGTCAGTATTTCTCAAGTTTATGAGGCATTGGCTAGAAACAATGTCAATACTGGAGGTGCTTATATTGAGAAAAACCACATGGCTAATTTCATCCGAGGAGAAGGCTTAATTCGGTCATTAGATGATATTCGTAAGATATCGGTGAAGACGGAAAACGGTATTCCTATCACTATTGGTGATGTAGCGGAAAAAGTGCATTTTGGAAACCAAGTGCGCTATGGTGCTTTCACACAGGATGGAAAAGAAGCAGTTGGTGGCATTATCATGATGTTGAAAGGAGCTAACCCAAATAAGGTAATTCAGGATGTGAAAGACCGTATGGCAGAAGTAGAGAAATCGCTTCCTGAAGGTTTAACCATCAATACGATTATTGACAGAAGTGATTTGATTTCAAGAACCACTGATACGGTTAAAACAAACTTAATAGAAGGAGCTTTAATCGTTATTTTCGCACTGGTGCTCTTGTTAGGTAGTTTACGAGGTGGAATAATCACCGCGACTACTATTCCGCTTTCGCTTCTATTTGCTTTTATTCTGATGAAGCAATTTGGTGTTTGGGCCAACCTTATGAGTTTGGGAGCCATTGATTTTGGAATTATCATTGATGGGGCTGTCATCATTATTGAAGGAACTGTTTATGAAGTACAAAAGCGGATTAGATCTGGCAACCTAAAATTCAATCAAGGGGTGATGGATGATTTGGCTTATGATGCAGGTAGCACCATGATGGGCTCAGCATTTTTTGGTCAAATCATTATATTGATTGTATTTGCTCCCATTTTATTTCTCACAGGAGTAGAAGGTAAGATGTTCCAGCCAATGGCTTATACCTTTGGCTTTGCCATGATAGGTGCTATTCTACTATGCTTGACTTATGTGCCTATGATGTCGGCATTATTAATGAAACCCATTCAGAATAAAAAGAATTGGTTTGGCAGATTTGAGCAAGGCTTAGAAAAGGTGAGCGATAAAATCATAAGCGCCATTCATAATGCTTACCTCCCTTTATTGAATGGAGCTTTACGCTTCAAAATGCTGGTTATCATCTTAGCCATTGCTTTACTGGGGGTGGCCGGTTATACATTTTCCAAAATGGGAGGCGAATTTGTACCTCAGTTGGATGAAGGAGATATTGCCATGCAGGCATTAGTTCGCCCCGGGAGTTCGCTTAGCGAATCGAAGAAGGTTTCAATTAAAATAGAGGAACTCTTGCTCGAAAATTTCCCTGAGATTAAAACCGTTACTGCTCGAATTGGTGTGGCAGATATACCAACAGACCCCATGCCAATGGACATAGCAGATATGTATTTAATATTGGAAAAAGATAAGGATAAATGGGTTTCAGCTGAGACTAAAGATGATTTGATAATGCAAATCAAGGAAAAACTTGAAACTTATCTTACCGGTGTGAATTTTGTTTTCACACAGCCGGTGGAACTTCGCTTCAATGAGTTGCTTGAAGGTGTACGAGAGGATATAGCCGTTAAGCTTTATGGTGAAGATTTAGATATTCTTGCTAAGAAAGTACAGGAAATGGCTGAAATTATTGAAACTGTGCCAGGTGCAGGAGATGTTAATCCTGAGCGGACATCAGGCCTACCTCAAATGACGGTGCGTTATAATCGAGATAAGATTGCGCAATATGGATTGGATATTCAAAAGCTGAATGAATATGTAAGCTCAGCTTTTGCTGGTGGAGTAGCGGGGGTGATTTTTGAAGGGGAAAAGCGTTTTGATTTGGTCATTCGATTTGATGAAGCGCACAGGCAAAATATAGAGGATGTACAGTCCTTGTATATAGATTTGCCAGACGGTACGCAAGTACCCATTAAAGAGGTAGCAGACATTAGTTATGTGCCGGGGCCAATGCAGATTTCTCGCGATGACACTTATAGGAGAACTTATGTAGGCGTCAATACAAGAGGCAGAGATGTTGAATCAGTAGTGAAAGACATTCAAGCTAAACTGGATGCTGAGCTTGACTTACCGCCCGGTTATTATATTAGCTATGGAGGGGAATTTGAAAATCTGGAGCGGGCAAAAAGTCGATTGACGATTGTTGTCCCAATAGCGCTTTTCTTAATATTTGTTCTGTTATACTTTGCCCTAAAATCCTTCTCGCAATCCATTATGATTTATATTGCCATTCCACTAGCTGCGATTGGAGGTATTTTTGCGCTTTGGCTGCGAGATATGCCCTTCAGTATTTCAGCAGGTGTAGGCTTTATCGTGTTATTTGGGGTAGCCGTTTTGAATGGATTGGTTTTAATTAATCGGTTCAATTCGTTGAAAGAAGAAGGTGTTACAAGTATTAGAGAACGAATTTTAACAGGAACCAAAGAAAGAATCAGACCTATTATGCTTACTGCAACAACCGACATTTTTGGATTTTTACCGATGGCATTTTCTGCGTCTGCAGGAGCTGAAGTGCAACGACCTTTGGCTACTGTGGTAATCGGTGGTATGCTCACAGCTACTTTATTAACATTGGTAGTGCTGCCCGTTTTATACACTTTTGTAGAAGGAAGAAGTGATAGAAGAAAGGCGTTAAAAGGAAGCAATGCTAACCTGATACTAGTTTTTTTGGTTTGTGGCGGATTATTTGGTTTGTCAAATTCAGTAAATGCACAGGAGGTTCAACAAGATTCATTTCCTGAACTTACTTTAGCAGAAGCTAAGAAAAAGGCTATTGAAAATTATCCTAAAATCAAATCAGCAAAACTGGAAATTGAAAGCCAGCAAGTATTAAAAAAAACAGCTTGGGATTTTGGGAATACTCAGATTTTCACTGGAAGAGAAGAAGCTGGCAATGGTTCTAATGGAGTGTACACAAGCATAGGGTTTCAACAACAGAATATTGATGTCTTTGGTATCGCTTCTAAGCTTAAGCTTCAAAAGGAACAAGTGGCGCTAGCTGAAAAAGCACTCGACCTATCTATAATCGAATTGGAGCGAGAAGTAAGTAGTGCGTGGGGAAATCTCTATGCTGCAAAGAAAAACTTTGAAGTTTACGATAAACTTGATTCTGTTTTTAGGGATATAGAAAGAGCGGCTAAAATAAGATTGGAAACAGAAGCTACTTCTAAGTTAGAATTTCTAGCAACCGCCAATCAAGCCAACAAAGTACATATTGAAAGAGAGCAAGCCTACAGAGATTACTTAAGTGCACTGCAACGATTGAACTTGTGGTTTGCTAATGATAGCTTATTCACCGTAGCAGATATTCCATCAGAACAATTAGATGATCCGCTAAATTTTGTGGCAGATTCTCTAAGAAGTCATCCATTATTGGATATTTCGGCACAAGAAGTTGAAGTGGCAGATGCCATCATAAGGGAGAGGCGGTCACAGTTTCTGCCGAAGTTGCAAGGGCAATATGGCAGACAGGAAATTGCAGGCCAGTCTGGGTTTTATACCTATCAGGTAGGTATTAAAATTCCTTTATTTTTTGCACCTGAACTAGGTAGGTCGCAGTCTGCTAAAATTCAAAAGGATATTGCTAAGCAAAATTATAAAGAGACTCAATTGAAATTGAACAATGAATACAATCGTGTTCGAGCGCAGTATCTGAAATGGTACGATTCCTGGAAATATTACTGTGATGAGGCCTTGCCACTTGCTACCGAACAGCGGAAAGGTGCTATTGCAGCCTACAGAGAGGGAGCTATTGACTATGTTTCTTTTCTACAAAATATAAAAGACGCGATAAGTATAGAAGTGGATTCATGGAATGCTTTCGGTAAATACCTGGAGAGTCGCTATCAATTAGAATATTATTTAAAAACATCAAAATAAGTCATCGGATTTATAAAACATAAAGCAATGAAAAATCAAATTATATATATTCTAGTATTCTTTTTCGGAACAATAATTTCAGGTTGTGACAATAAATCAACCGAAAATAAGCTAACGGAAAAAACAGAAGAAGAATCGGAGCAGAAAGAAGAAGGAATGGGAGTTTTACACCTCTCCCATCTTAAGTTTGAAAGCCTGGGCATAAAGGTAGATTCCTTGCCGAGTCGTAGCCTATCTGGAATTGTGGAGGCTAATGGTCAACTAGAAGTGCCCCCACAGCATGAAGCTACCGTTACTGGTATTTTAGGAGCCAATGTGACTAGTATAAAGGTAATTGAAGGAGATAAGGTAAGAAAGGGTGAAGTATTGGCTTTCTTGTCGCACCCTAATCTTGCCAATCTTCAAAGTAATTACATCCAAGCGTATAGTCAATTCCAGTATCTTGAAAAAGAGATGCAAAGACAAAAGCGATTGTATGAGGAAGAAGTAGGCTCAGGAAAGGATTATCAGCAGACCTTGGCAAATTATCAAGCTATGAAAGGAGAAATGAAGGGCTATGAAGCTCAATTAAATCAATTGAGTTTAAATTTAGAAAGCATAAAGGAGTGTGAGATTTATCAATATGTACCCGTTATAAGTCCAATAAATGGATACATAGAAAAAGTAAAAGTTCAGATAGGGCAATATGTTGAACCTCAAACTGAAATGTTCATGATTGTAAATACAGAGCATGTACATGCAGATTTAATGGTGTTTGAAAAAGATGTTCATAAGGTAGAAGTCGGTCAAGAAATTAAATTCTCAGTGGCTACAGTGCCGGGCTCGAATTTATCGGCTAAAATATATTCTGTGGGTAAGAAGTTTGAGCAGAATCCTAAAGCGGTACATGTTCATGCAGAAATAGAGCAGAAAAAGAATTTCTTAATTCCTGGAATGTATATTAATGCAAAAATTGAAACTAGTAAAGAAAAGGTAATGGCATTACCAGAGGAGGCCATTATAGAAGAAGAAGGAAAGCCCTATATTTTCCTTGTAGAAGAGCTTCAAAAAGACGGTGGAACAGAATGGGCTTTTCAAGCTGTGGAAATACGAACTGGTATTAAAGCAGATGGTTGGGTTGAGATAAAACTTCTTGAGTCACTTCCAGCAGGGGCGTTAGTCGCTTGGAGTGATGCATATTATTTGATTTCAGAGATGCAAAAAGGAAGCGCAGGTCATGCACACTAAACTACTTAAGAAAGCCTATATTCTTAGCTTAATCACCATCTTCTACAATATGATAGAAGGTGGTGTGGCAACCTTTTATGGATCACAAGATGAAACCCTTGCACTTTTTGGGTTTGGTCTCGACAGTTTTGTGGAAGTGCTCTCAGGTATCGGGATAGCTCACATGATCTGGAGAATGAACAGAAATGAGGTTTCCAAAAGAGATTCATTTGAAAGAACTGCATTGAAAGTAACCGGTTCTGCATTCTACCTTTTAACAGCAGGATTGATTTTCGGAGCGACCAGCAGCCTATATCATGGATCAAAGCCTGAAACCACTGTGATTGGAATTGTGTTATCAGTTTTATCTATTCTGACAATGTACTTCCTTTATAAAGCAAAATTGGATGTAGGCCACAAACTTAAATCGGCACCAATTATCTCTGATGCCAATTGCACCAAAACATGCTTTTACTTATCATTCATCCTTTTAGGCTCAAGTGTAATATATGAAATTTTTGGCATTCCCTATATCGATGCGCTTGGTAGTTTGGGAATCGCATGGTTTGCATTCAAAGAAGGAAAAGAGGCATTCGATAAAGCAAAAAATGGAACTTTAATTTGTAATAATAATTGTTGATATTATGTCGCAAAATCACGAACATTCACACGATCATTCTGAAGGCAATGTAAAAGTAGCCTTCTTTCTCAACCTTGCATTTACGATAATTGAAATTATTGGCGGACTGTACACCAATAGTTTGGCGATATTATCTGATGCATTGCATGATTTAGGAGACAGCTTAAGCTTAGGACTATCTTGGTATTTTCAAAAATTGTCCAAAAAAGGCAGAACAAAGACCTTTTCGTTTGGCTATAAACGATTTTCCCTATTAGGTGCTATAATAAATTCCATAGTATTAGTGGCAGGCTCTATATTTATCTTAACTAAGGCAATTCCCGGTCTTTTCAATCCTGAAGAAACCAATGTGGAAGGAATGCTGTACCTTTCTATACTGGGCATTATCGTGAATGGAGCAGCTGTTTTTAAACTGAGAAAGGGTGAGTCTCTGAATGAAAAGGTAGTCTCATTACACCTACTGGAGGATGTATTAGGCTGGGTTGCCGTGTTTATAGGTAGTATTATCATGATGTATTTTGATGCTCCATTTATTGACCCATTACTTTCTGTATTAATATCCTTATTCGTGCTATACAATGTCTATAAGAATCTAAAAAAGAGTTTGCTCGTTGTAATGCAAGGAATTCCTTCTGATGTATCAATTGATAAAATACGGAAGAAATTGGAAGTGATTGATGAGATTAAAGATGTGCACGATTGCCATGTTTGGTCATTGGACGGAAGTTATCACATCATGAGTATTCATTTAAGAATGAAAGAAGATTATAGATTATCTGAGCTTTCAGAGATAAAGAAAAAGGCTCGTAATGAATTAAAGGATGAATCTGTTAATCATATTACAATTGAAACTGAAAGCATAGATGAAAATTGTGAGTTAGATGATTGTTAAAGATGAAGCGATGAAGATAAAGGAATTGGAAAAAAATTTAGAAGAAAAGAATATCAGACCAACGGCTATGCGTCTGTTGGTATTAGAAGCCTTGCTAGATCAAAAAATTGCCATTAGTTTGACTGATTTGGAAAAGGAGGTTGAAAAATCTGATAGAGTGACCTTATTTCGCACGCTTAAAACATTTCAGGAAAATGGGTTAGTCCATAGCATTGATGACGGTACAGGTGCACCCAAATATGCATTATGTGAAGATGGTTGCAAATGTGAATTAGAGCGAGACTTGCATGTCCATTTTCATTGCAAGGAATGTAATGAGACCATTTGCCTACCTAAATATAAAATCCCAGAGATTAGTTTACCACAAAAGTTCATATCAGAAGAGGCGAATTTGGTAGTAATGTGTATTTGCGGGAAATGCGCTAGTTGAGTTGTAAATGGATTGTTAATAGTGGGTAAGCTTGAAAAATTTCAAACTTTAATTATACTTTTGGCCGTGTGTTTAGGTTTGCTCTTAGGGCAATTTGAACAAATAAAAGTTAAGGCTGATGAAGTCATTGTGCCAGCGCTGGCCGCCATGCTTTATGGAATATTTCTTTCAATACCAATGAGGGATTTAACAAAAGCGTTCAAAAATAGACGTTTTGCAATTAGTAGTATTGCTATTAATTTCATTTGGACTCCCATATTGGCCTGGATTTTAGGATACTTTCTGCTTTCTGAGCATCCTTACCTGTGGATAGGCTTTATTATGCTGATGGTTACGCCTTGTACTGACTGGTATCTGATATTCACCCAAATAGCAAAGGGAAATGTAGTACTTTCCACGGCTATTTTACCTGTTAATTTGCTTTTGCAACTGATTCTTCTGCCGTTTTATCTGTTCTTATTTAATGATATGTCAGGTAATATTAATCTATCAGGAATTTGGGAAAGTATTATAATCATACTTGTAATTCCGTTTTTATTGGCTCAGTTAACGAAAAGTAAATTGCTCAACAAAAACCAAAAAATATCTATAAATCAACGACTATCTTCATTTTTCACTAAGGCGCAGCTACCATTTCTTTGCTTGGCTATTGCAGCCATGTTTGCCGCTCAAGGTGAATATTTGCTTGAAAATCCAGCGGTATTGTACCTTATGTTGATTCCAGTGTTGGCATTTTTCTTTGTCAATTTTTTCTTTAGTCAAATCGTAGGCAGGTTCTTGAAATTTTCGTTTCAAGATAGGGTGAGTTTAAGTATGACCACACTTGCTCGAAATTCACCTATTTCATTAGCTATTGCTATCACTGCTTTCCCCAATCAGCCACTTATTGCGCTCGCCCTAGTTATTGGCCCTTTAATTGAATTACCCATTTTAGCTATTGTGAGCCAAGCTTTTTTGCTTACGAAAGACAAAAAATAAGATAAAAAAGAATAAAACCACCTATTTATATAGTATCTAATAATATTTTTCACAAATATTTATTATTTGTCACTGATTATCTGATAAATACCCCCGATAGCTATCGGGGTTCTCTTGTAATTGCCTAATAGACTTTATTTAAGAAGGGTGGCCTTACACTAAACCTTCACTAATTCTATTTTAAATTTTAATCTCTTTTTACTAAGCCCTAATAAAAACTATCAGTTACATTACCACCCCACATACTCAGGTGCCTTAATATCATTCATGCGTAAATAGATAATGGATTGTCCTAAATGGTGAATTGTATGGCTTCTAATCAGGTAAAATATATTCTTTTTAGACATTTCAGTCCCCTTAAACATTACTTTTTCAGAAAGCACTGAGGGTTCTGTGCTTTTGATTAAATCTGCTACATAGCTAAATGCGTCCTCCGAAATCTGCAAGACCTGTTCCTTACTGAGCTTATCTATTTCATCTCTTGAATAAAAGCTTTTATACTCTCCGGTAATATGGCGGCATAGAAAACTGATATTTCCTACAATGTGCAGTTGCTGCTCTTTAAAAGTCATGCCATCGGTATAAATTTTAAAATCATAGAGTTGCTCTGGCATAGCTTCCGCAATTGTTCGCCTATAAGCAGTGCTTCGCTCCCAAACCTTTGGATATTCCTCTTGAAAATAGTCTTGTGCTTTTCCTTCCATTAAGGCGAATAAAAAGGAAGAAGTAATTAAGACGCAAATTCTTTTCATCTTACAATGGTTATCCATTTAGTTATTAATTCTATCATAAGAAACGAAAGTTTTTATTACTAAACACCTCTTTTATAAATGTAGGCATAAAATAACTTAATTTTAAGGAACATATTACCGCATCTGCCCCAAAGCCTTTTCCACCTCTTTCACAGGTAATTTACAGGTTTTATTTCTGCACACATAAATAATGGTATTGTCTTTTCTTAACTTGTTTTCTAGCAAAGGCAGGTTTTCTTTCTCACCTCCCATGAACAAAGCGGTGGGTAAAAACTCATTTTGCATTATCAAGCTTTTCTCAACCGATTGCCTTCCTATGATCGCAATTTCATAAGGCTCATAAGCCATTAATCCCATCAATTTTGCCCAATTGGCGTAATATGGCCCGCCTGCAGAGGTGTCCTCGGACACCTGGTTCAACATTGTTTTGCTCATATTGATGTAAAACTGATTATAAAAATACTCGCCCAGCTTATATAAAACGGTAGCCATAACAGAATTTGAACCTGGTATCACATTATCCCTGATCTCCATTTTTCGGGCAATGAGGTTCTCTGACTGATCTGAGGTATAGTAGAACATGCCACTTTTATCATCCTTGAAATTGTTGATAGCATAATCTGTTATAGTTTTAGCCAAATTAAGCCAGTGAATATCAAAAGTGGCTTGGTAAAGCTGGATATAAGCATCTGCCAGCAAAGCATAATCGTCCAGAAATGCTTCTATCCCTGCTTCCCCATCTTTATAATTTCTCCATAATCTGCCATCCTCCCTCAGCATATTGTCTTCGAGAAATTGGGCGTTTTTTAAAGCGCTCTTCAAATACTCTTTTTCGCCTAAAGCCAAATAAGCATCCACATAGCCGCTTAACATCAAAGCATTCCAACTGGTCAATATTTTATCATCAGTTGAAGGTCGGATGCGTTCACTTCGCCTATCCATTAATTTCTCTTTTGCCTTTGAAAGCATCTTGTCCCACTCACCTACTTTCCGATTATGCTTTTCAGAAAATGCTCTTTTACCTTCCTTCCTGTGAAGAATGTTCGATCGATGTTCCCAATTTCCCGATTTTTTCACCTGATAATAATCAGAAATGAGCTTTGCCGTCTCTTCATTTAAAACATCATGAATTTCTTGTTGAGTCCATACATAAAATTTCCCTTCTTCTCCTTCGCTATCTGCATTAAGAGAGGAATAAAATCCACCTTCAGAACTTGTCATTTCTCTTTCTATGAAAGTCAAGGTTTCACGAATAATAGAAGCATAGCTTTCATTCTTGGTTACTTTGTAGGCATCTGCATATAAACTCACGAGTTGTCCATTGTCGTACAGCATCTTTTCAAAATGTGGTGCAAACCATTCCGCATCGGTGGAATATCGGGCAAAGCCTCCACCAATCTGATCGTAAATGCCGCCTTTGGCCATTTCATCAAGGGTGACTATAACTGCTTCCAGGGCTTCTTCATTTTCTGTCAGGTAGTGATATTGCAATAAAAAATCCCAACCCACAGGCAATGGAAATTTAGGAGCTCTATCAAATCCTCCTTTTTTAAAATCAATGATCGTTTTCCAGTTCTTATAGATATTATCGTAGACTGATTCAGCAAATCCAGAAGTGCTATCGAGTGCTGGCTTAATCATATCCTGCTGTCTAATTCCCTGAGTCAATAACTCTGCCTGCTCATCTACTTTTTTAAAATCATTTTGATAAGTATTTGAAAGTTGGGTCAAAATCTCTTTCCATTCTTTCTTAGGAAAATAAGTCGCAGCATAAAATGGACGACCATCCGGCATAGCAAAGGCATTGAGCGGCCAGCCTCCTCTGCCACTGATGAGCTGTGCAGCATTCATATAAATCTGATCAATGTCCGGTCGTTCTTCACGATCAATCTTGATGGAAACAAAATTTTCATTCATGATTTTAGCCACGCTGCTATCCATAAATGATTCATGTTCCATTACATGACACCAGTGGCAAGCCGAATACCCTATACTAATTAAAAGAGGCTTGTTTTCTTCTTTTGCTTTATCCAGTGCCTCTTCGCCCCATTCATACCAGTCAACTGGATTATCGGCATGCTGGCGAAGGTATGGGCTTTTAGCATTGGCTAACCTATTGAGGGTAGTGTCTGATGCAATAGCCCTATCTGAACTTGATTTATCGGATTTATTATTTTGAGAGCATCCTGCAATAATTACAAACTGAAAAATTGCAATGGCCACTGCTTTATTAATTCCTATCATAACAAATTTTTATAACTCTTCTCCTTTAGCCACCTTCAACTCATATTGCGTTGCGTTATAATCGCCCACTGATTTCAAATAGTCAATTTGCGCTTGTAAATAAAACTGCTGTGCCTGAAAAACCTCAAAAGGCTTGGCAGTACCGTTTTCCTGCCTTTTAATGCTTTGATTGACTGCCTCTGCCGTAAGCTCTATAGATTCCTTTGCAATTTCTACTTGCTGCTTGCCCAGATCAATTTTTTGTTGAGCATTGGTTATTTCCTCCCGAATTTGAGCGTTCATTTTATCATATTCTATTTCTGCTAATCTAATGCGGCTATCATAAACTTTAAGTGCTCCACCTGAAAACAGTCTTCCCAAAGGGATATTCCACATTAAGGAGGCATTAAGCGCCCTTGTTGGATACAATTGCCTGGTTTCAGGGAAACGGTTGGGTTCCATCGGTCGAACCTTACCTGATAAATTACCAAAATAAGAGCCGTAAGCCCCTACTGCAAGTTCAGGAATTAGCAGACTAACTGTAGTGGTTTTCTTTTCAGTTTTGATGGCTTCCATATCTAATGCTATCGCTTTTATTTCTGCCCTTTTATGTTCCTCAGTGCTTTCAGCTAATAAATCTTCATCAAATTGAAGGGGCGTCATCATACTATCTGCACTGACCAACTGAATTCCATTTTTGAAATTTAAAATATTCACAAGCCTGGAAGATTTTTCCAGATATCGTTTATGGGCATTCGCCATTTCCACCTTTAGATGATTACGGTTGCTTTTAGCCAAAAGAAGCTCAGATTCATAAAGCAAGCCTGACTCCACTTGTTGTGCAATTTGCCTGGAAATAGAATCAGACTGCTCCACCAAATTTCGATAGGCACTTAACTCTGCTTGAGCAGACTGCAACTCATAATATGCCTTGATAGCTTCCAAAATAATCTGATTTCTTTCCGCTTCCGTTTTGTAGGATGAAGCATCAGATTTCAGGGAAGCTGCTTTGGACTTGAATATGCCATCAGCAAAATCCCAGTTTGCATTTAAGCCAATGCCACTCCATAAATTATTTCGGTTTACTTCCAGAAAAAAACCGCCATCCGCATTCATTGCCGCTCCTGCCAGCTGATGCGTTTGTACGCCAGCATAAATATCGGGTAGCCACCATTCATTAGCTTCAGTATTTTGAGCATTCGCCAATTCCTGACGTTCCTTATATTCTTTAATGGTCAAGTTATTAGCCCCTGCCAGTTCCATTACTTTCTCTAAATTAAGCGGAATGGTGTCTTGAGCACTTGTGAATTGGCAATAGGCTATAAGCAATAGGCAAAATATTACTTTTTGCCATTTGCCCCTTGCCAATTGCTTATTGTTTGTTTTACATTTTTTCATATTTCAATATTTTTCAGGGTTATTAATCATGTGATGTAGCATTTTTCCGATTTCTTCATTTCTTAAATTCAACTTTTGGTAAATTTCCTCGGTGATATATTGACAGGAGAGTGCAAAATCCAACCAAACCCCTGTCTCTGAATTTTCTGCATCACAGTCTGATATTTTTGATACAAAATGTGCCGGGTATAGTCTTTTCCTATAGGCTTCCGCCATATTGGCACAAACACTTCTCGATGATCTACGCATCTGATCGGTAAGTGAATATTTCTCTTCCTTTAGGAAGGCCTTACTTATTTCAAAAATATTCATTGCCAATGAAAAAGCTTTTTTATAAACTGTCGTCTCTTTAAAATTCTTAGCTGCCATAATTTTTATTATTTAGTAATTGTCGAAGTTTAATCAGTTACCAATTTGCCTATTGCCTATTGCCTATTGCTTATTACTAACTTCCGTTTACCTATTCTTTAAAACTGCTTCGACTTTCTGCCCAGGTTTCACCAAACTCTTTCCTCGCACAATAACCTGCGATTTGGCTGAGATTTCAGTATTCAGCACTTCAAAATAATCCTGATTTGATAGGCCTTTCACAAGCTTCAATCTTTTCACTTTCCCATCTTCTACTAATAGAAAATAATCCTCATTTTTATGGCTGATTTTGGCTATCTGCGGTAAAGACAAAATATCCGCACTACTTTTAATTTCCAAGAGTGCTTTGGCGTACATACCCGAAATAATACTCCCGTCAGGATTTCCCAGGTCAATTTCAACCTGCATGGTTTTGGACTGCTGATCCAGCGCATTTGATATCCGGCTCACTGTCGCATTGAAGGTTTTACCTGACAATTCAGGAATGCTGATTGTTGCTTCCATTCCTTCTGTAATGCCAACCGCATCAGTTTCCGGTGCAGGTATGGTCAACCGAATGGGGTTAATCTCTTGAACCTCAACGATTGCCTGCGTATTGCCGGCTTTTAACCCACTTTGAATCATCGCACCTTTATCGACCATACGTTTAGTCACAATGCCTGAAAATGGAGCTTTTACAGTTAAAAAGCCTATCCTATTATTGGCTGCTGCAAGATTTGCTTTGGCAGAAAGGTAATCTGCCTCGGCATCCTCAACCTTTTGAATATTGGTCAGTGCCGGGGTTTTTTCGTAAATGGAATTCAAACGCTCATATTGCGCCTTTTTTGCTTTGGCTTCTGCCTCCCATTTTACTTTTTGTTGGTATAATTTCGGGTTCTCCAGTCTAGCGATCACTTCTCCTTCCGTCACCCTATCGCCTATGTCTTTGCGCATCTGCATTAACATTCCACTTTCCATTGCAAAAAGTGTAACGATTTGATTGGGAAGAGCCGTACCGGTAATAGAAACTTCAGCTGTAAAAGAACGCTGCTGCGGATAAACCACTTCAACTCTTTGGGTTTTATCGTTATCAGTATAGGTTTCATTCGTGCTTTGGTCTTCCTGTTTACAAGATGTTGCTAGAATTAGCAATAGGCAATAAACAATGGCCCATTTGCCTATTGCGTTGCGAAGCAACATTTCCTTATTGCCAATTGCTTGTTGAGTTTTATTTAAAGTTTTCATTATTTTTTTGTTTTTGCGATAAGTGAATAAAGAATCGGGATGATATAAAGAGTGATGATCATGGCCATAAAAGTCCCGCCAATTACAGCTATTGCTAAAGGCACATTGGCTTCCGAGCCTGAACTCGTTGCCAAAGCAGTAGGCAATAAGCCCAAAATGGTAGTAGATGCTGTCATCAAGACAGGCCGGAATCGATCCCCTGCTCCTTCTTTGATGGCATTATTGGTGCTTTTCCCCTCATGGACAAGAGCGTTAATTCTATCTACCAAAATATTTCCATAAGAAACTGAAATCCCTACCATCATGATAATTCCCATGATAGATTGAATGCTTAAATAAGTACCGGTTGCCCACATCAGAAGGGCTACTCCTATCAAACCAAAAGGAAAGGCCAGAATGATAATAAATGGCTTTCTAAAGGAGCGAAAAAGTGGAGTGATAATCAGAAAGGCCAGAATTGCGGCTAAACCTAAGCCCAGGCCTAAGCCTCCGAAAGATTCATTAATTATGGCTACTTCTCCTTCAAAATTTACTTCATAACCTTCGGGAATATCCATCCCGTCAATGATGCTTTGAATTTCATCTGAAACACGTCCTACATCCTTACCCTCCACATTAGCATACACATTAAATGCACGGGTCAAATTATGGTGGTTAATTTCAACCGGGTTAGAACCATCCGAAATATTAGAGAAATTTCTGAAAGGAACAGTATTTTCGGAAGTAGAACTATTTACCCCAACATTTTCCAGAACGAAGCGACTGTCAATTTCACTTTCTGGATAAGTGACCCCTACAAAATAGTGGTTCCCATTACTTTCATCTATCCAAAAAGATTTTTCATAAGTAACCGAGGAATTCAGTGCAGAAACCATGTTTTTAATGGCTTCCACTGGTTCAACTCCTAATTCAGCTGCTTTCACTCGATCAATATTGATGTTTTTGGCAGGCTGATCAATTCTTTGAAGCACCCTCACATCACGGGAAGCTGAAATTGTAGCAATCGTATCCCTGATTTTTTCTGAAATTTCTCGCAAGACTTCCAAATCATTTCCCTTTACCTGAACATCGATAGGCGCAGGTTTTCCTTCATTTAAAGCCGCAGTAATCATTCCGCCTGTATTAAAACTGAGTTCAATGCCGGGGAATTTCTCCTTTAGTTTTCTCCTAAGGCGAGAAGCATATTCAAATGTGCTGGTTTCATGAGATTCCTTTAACTGTACGCCAATAAAAGCATCCTGAGTACCGGAATTAGGCGTATAAGCAGCAGGTAAATCATAGAACACTCCAATATTTGCTATAAGCTGTTCCAGGTCATTTCCTGTTTCTTTACGGATAACCTGCTCCATTTCCGCTATGGTTTCATTGGCATCTTCCAGCCTAGTACCTGATTCCATGCGTACTGAAATTTCCATTTGGCCTACATCGGCTTGAGGAAAAAGTTCATAGCCGGTATTTTTCAAGAGAAAAAGTGAAATAACCAGCAGTACTATGGCTCCAATTAAAACTGTCCAACGGATTTTTAATAAACCGGAAAGGCTATTTTGGTATTTACCACCCAATTTATCAATGAATCGCTGGAAAAAGCCAAGAGCATTTTTCTTAGGCTTTTTATCCGAATCAGGCAGGTGGTTTTTGAACAGAAAAGCTCCCATAATCGGAATAAGCGTTAAGGCAAAAATGTAGGAGCCAATCATAGCAGCGGTTACCGTAATAGCCAGGGGAGAGAATAAAAATTTTGTAATCCCCGTTAAAAACAGAACCGGAAAAAATACTACAATAATCACCAAAGTGGAAGCCAAAACAGGATTTGCTACTTCTAATGCAGCCTCCTTAGCCGCCTGAAAAGAGGATTTCCCCATTTTAAGATGGCGGTCGATATTCTCCAGCACTACAATGGAATTATCCACTAATAATCCCAACACCAAAGCCATTCCTCCTAAAGTAATACTATTGATCGCCTGACCAGTTAGGGAGAGCATTATGAAAGCAAAAAGTACGGATAAAGGCAAACTAATAGCGACAATCAGTGCAGATCTAAAATTACCTAAAAATAAAATCAGTACGATTACCACCAAGATCAAACCGCCTAAACCTGCATTTTGCAGACCTGCTATTGAATTTCTGACATAAGAAGATTGGTCAAAAATTACATTTAGGTTTACGTCATCTGGCATTCTTACTTTCAAACTAGGCAATGCCTCTTTCACCGCCTCAACCGAAGCAATTGTATTAGCTCCCGGTCTTTTAAAAATAGGTAAGTAAACCTGTTCCTTACCATCCACTCTAACTATATTAGTTTGAATGGCACTTGCATCTTTAGTCTTCCCTATATCTTTAATATAAATGGGATTCCCGTTTTTATGAGTGATTACTATATCATCAAAATCCTCGACATCCACTATCAAGCCTTTTGCATCAACTCCATAGTTTATGTTGCCGATATTGGCCACCCCTGATGGAATCATGGTGGTGTTTTTTTGAATAGCCTCCATCACTTCAGTTTGGGAAATACCCAAAGCTTCCAGTTTATCGGTCTCTACATACACATAAATCCTCCTCAACGAACCACCATAAGCAGCCGGTGCAACAATTCCTTCCACCCCGCTTAGCATTTGCCGGAGATTGAGGTATGCTACATCATATAAATCCTTTCCGCTTCTTGTATCACTACTCACCGTTAGCAACATCAGTGGCTTGGAAGCAGTAGGATCAAAAGGCTGAATCATAGGAGGCAAGGTGCCAGGCGGTTGATAATACATGTCACTTACTGCATAAGAAGAAGAATTGGCCATTGCCTCGGCTGGGTCAATTTCTTCTCCGTAAAAATTAGTAACCACACTCACGCCCATTATACTTTTCGATAATTGCTTTTCAATTCCGGGAGATTGTCCGGTCCATCTTTCCATTCTACTGGTGATGTCCTTTTCTACCACTTCAGCCGGCATACCCGGATAAAGGGTTATAATCTGCATGGCAGATTTTTTAAATTGGGGAAGAATATCCACTGGCATCCTTGGAATTAAGACCGCAGCCAGGACTGACACCACTATGGCCAGTACGAATACCAGATAGGGATTCTTAAAAGATATTTTGATCATTATCCTTATTGTTTTTGTTGGTTTTAGCTAATTAATGTTTGAGACCAGATGTCCTCTAAAATGTGACCATGCACATAATTTGAGCTTTCTGGAGCCAACAATAAATCAACTTTTTAAAATAATTATTGAATAGAAAACAGGAATGCCTTTCAGATTGGGTCATAAAACCTCAATCTGTTTTTACAGAAGTAAAAATCCGTCCCTCTTGAGAGGAAAAGTGGCATTCTGAAATTTAGGAAATGAAAATGGGAGGTGCCCTCAGTGGACAATCGGTAATAAGTGTTTCGGAAATATAATCCGGATTAGGAGGATCAAAGACTTTATTTAATTCTATTTCATTTTGATTCAAATGAAATAAAACCGCTAGGAAAACTAAATCCTTTACTTCTAATGTGATTTTCTCATGAGAAGAAATTTGAAAATCATCAGTTGAGGCATCCAAATGTTCGCAATCCATTGGAGGTAAAAGATGCTCCCCATCTTGCTGAGCGACTATTTTGTGCAATTCGCAAATGGAAAGTCCATCGTGTTTTTCATGGTCGTGACCAGAAGGATGAGTCGTACACATCAATTGCCATGGAATTAAGGAAATCCCTATAATGAGCAATAATGATATGGCGGATTGCTTTTTCATTAATACAAACTTAAAGAGTAGAAATACCGAAAGCAACTTTAAGTATGGTAAATCCTAAAAACCAATCTTCAACTACAAATGCTAATTTGTAAATCATGATTATTTTTTGAATATGTAAGATATAAGACAATTCAACATATATCCAACGCTAAACATTTGAAAAGATATTAAATACTATGACATTTAATGTCTAAACATATTTTTATAATATTATGAAAAAAGAGAAAATAATTTATTGGAGTGCTACAGGCTTATTGAGTGCCTTTATGTTGTTTACTTCTATTGTATTTTATATCGTTAATTACGATATGATGGTTCAGAATTTTGATGCGCTTGGCTTTCCTGAGTATTTGATTTATCCTATGGCGATTGCTAAAATATTAGGAGTATTGGCTATCGTTTTCAAGCCTTCAAAAATATTAAAGGATTTGGCTTATGCTGGATTTTTAATTGATTTTGTTTTGGCTACAGGAGCTCACCTAAATGCAGGCGATGGTCAATTTTTCATGCCTTTGTTTGCATTGTTATTATTGGCTGTCTCTTTTATTTATGACCGAAAGATTTATAAAAAATAATTTAATAACCGCCCAAGTATTAGTTTGGGCGGTTGTTTTTCCTATTTTTAAATGCTGGTATTACTTCATTAGTAAAAATTCATCTTACAGTATTTAAGTTTAACAGCTCTTCTAATTAAAGTAATCTAAGAATTTGAATTCAAATTGTAAATATTTGGATTGTTAATCAAAAAAAACTTTTATCATTTGGAATACAAAAAAGCTTCTCTACTTTTGCATCTTCAAAAATTGATATGGGAAATTTTATTTACTTACGATTTGGCATTACTCCGCCTTAAATAAGTTGGTCATCCAGACTAGCTAGCAGCTATTCCTATATACTTTAAACACTTTTATTTTCCATCATAGTATTCAATAAAATTAAACCGAAATTTTCGGTCATAATCCTTTTTATATCTAATAATTCTTATGAAACAATATTTTAAGTTATTTGACTTCAAACAAGAAGTTAATTACAAAACTGAAGTCCTTTCAGGTCTTACAGTAGCTTTGGCTTTAGTACCGGAAGCAGTGGCTTTTGCCTTAATAGCTGGTTTATCTCCTTTGACGGGCTTATATGCAGCCTTTATGATGGGTTTGGTCACTTCTATTTTGGGTGGCAGACCTGGTATGATTTCAGGAGCCACTGGTGCAATTGCTGTTGTAATTGTTGTTTTGGCCAAAATGCATGGGGTAGAATATGTATTTGCAGCTGTGATCTTGGCAGGAACCATTCAGTTTTTAGCGGGGCTATTAAAATTAGGTAAGCTTATGCGTCTCGTACCACACCCTGTAATATTTGGCTTCGTTAATGGATTGGCTATTATTATATTCACTTCTCAGCTAACACAATTTAAAGATGCTAGTGGTAATTGGCTGACTGGTATGCCCTTGTATATCATACTAGGACTAGTGCTTTTAACCATTTTTATTATTTGGGGATTGCCGAAAATTACTAAAGCTATACCTGCTTCACTTGCCGCTATATTAGTGGTTTTCGGAATTGTTTATTTCTTTAATATAGATACCAGAACGGTGGGAGATATAGCCTCTATAAAAGGTGGTTTTCCTCCCTTTCATATTCCTAATATTCCTTTTACCTGGGATACTTTTATGTTGATTTTACCCTACTCAGCGATTGTTGCAGGTGTTGGGTTAATTGAAAGTCTATTAACTTTAAATATTGTAGATGAAATTACAGAGACCAGAGGAAGGGGTAACAAAGAAGCTGCAGCGCAAGGGATTGCCAATATTGCTTCTGGATTCTTTTCAGGAATGGGGGGATGTGCTATGTTGGGGCAAAGTTTGATTAACGTGTCTTCGGGAGCCAGAGCTCGTTTATCGGGTATCGTAGCCTCTGTCAGTTTGCTTATTTTTATCATGTTTGGTTCGAGCCTAATTGAACAGGTGCCGATGGCTGCACTAACGGGCTTAATGATTATGGTAGCTGTAGGAACATTTGAGTGGGCTAGTGTAAAAACGATTAATAAAATGCCAAAGTCGGATATATTGGTGATGGTTTTGGTGACACTGGTTACGGTTATTTTACACAATCTTGCGCTGGCTGTTCTGGTTGGGGTTATTATTTCTGCATTAGTTTTTGCCTGGGATAATGCTAAAAGAATTAGGGCTAGAAAATCAGTAGATGCCGAAGGTATAAAACATTATGAAATATATGGACCGCTCTTTTTTGGGTCTGTGGGTGCTTTTAATGATAAATTTGATGTGTTAAATGATCCTGAAGAAGTCATCATTGACTTTTATGAAAGCAGGGTGGTGGATATGTCTGCCATAGAAGCTTTGAATAAAATTACGGAACGTTATAAAAAAGCTGGCAAAAAGGTTCATCTTAAACATTTGAGTCCTGACTGCAGAAGGCTATTGGCTGATGCAGATAAAATTATTGATGTTAATGTTTTGGAAGATCCCACTTATAAAGTTGTGGTGGATCAGTAAAAAAGCAAAGGTTTTTGATCTTCTGAGTAATTATATCACTTTTAGCTTAACTAAAGCTCTTGAAAATTGATTTATTGGAATAGTTATTTGTTTGTGATTGTAAATTCAGATTAGTGTTTTAGTTTTTGTAATGTGCAGTTAGATGTAATCTATTTAGATTATTGGTTTAAGGGAAAGGAAGCTTTTAAAGCTTCCTTTTTTATTTACTTTTCTTTTGATTTATGGGGTGTTGATTCTGAAAAATATTTTTTTTATCTGATTAGGAAGAGAAAATAATTATTGAAATTTGGCAAGTGCCCATTCTCGATTGAATATAGATTCAATTACTTCTTCCTTGCCCTCCTCGAATAGCCAAAAGAAATCTAAGCCTGAGCGTTCTTCAATTTTGTCTATTTTAACGAGAGCGTCTTCAATTGATTTGTCTGCATATTGTTGTTCGAAAATGAAGCTGGCTGTGCTAATTAAATTCCTACTTCTTTTACGGCTATTTTTGATAATAGTATTATGTGCACCTCCATCTATTTCTATTGCCGAAGTACAGCCTATAGCCCTTAATTTGGATAAAGTAACTTTTTTTTGAAAAGCTCTAATCTACTGAAATAACTATAGGTAAGGAAGTATATTATCAGTTCTAGAATCCCTAATGCAAACATTGAGATAAGCCTAAAACTGCCTTCGGTGCCTATTTATATATTTTTTCATAATTTCACTACAGAAGGATTTACAAATTATCCTTACACAGACATCTATCGTACTAGTAATTTTAACTTAACTGAGAAAATGGACATTCTTCAATATTTTGATCAGATAAACCCCTTAAGTGAAAAAGCTAAGTTGGCGCTTAAAGACATAACAAAAGAAGTGAGCTATAAAAAGAATGAGATCATCCAGCAAGCTGGTAATAGCTGTAAGACCATTTATTTTGTGAAAGAAGGCATTACTCGCATATTTTATTATAAAGACGGGAATGATATTACAGAGCATTTTGCTTTTCCTAGTGATGTGATCGTAAGGGCAGAAAGTCTATTTACAGGCAAGCCAACCCAAAAAAGTATTGAAGCTTTAGAGGCCACAGAAATTATAGCCATTGATTCCGCAAAGTTGTTTTCACTCTATGACCAACATCACGATTTGGAAAGGCTATTTCGTTTGATTTTTGAAAAGGAGTACGTCAATACTATTAAAAGATTGGAAAGTCTGCAATTCAAAAATGCTACTGAGCGCTATTCCGAATTGTTAGATAAAACTGATTTTGTGCAAAAAATCCCACTTAAATATTTAGCTTTTTATTTAGGTATTACTCAGGTGAGTTTAAGTAGAATTAGGGCAACTATTTAAAAATAAGACCACCCCTAAGGGGCTGGGATTTCTGCTTTTAAACAACAGTTACCTTATGGACGTCCATACTGGATTTAATATAATCTTTAAAAGTATTGTAGTGAATAATAGTAATACTATTAAAAATCGAGCATAATAATACAGCTAAGGCTGAAAAAAAATTTGTTTACTAATGATACTATGATGTTAAAAAAAGCAGGTGATTATAATGAATTCACTATTTAACATTTGTTAATTGATTGCAAGTGCAAAATTACGTCTTTTGCATAAGTAAAAGATCTAATCATGGAAATTAACATAAAACAAAATAAGTATTATAAAATCTATCTAATTTTATTCATTTTGAGCTTAAATTTTCTCTCTAAAAATTCAAAGGCTCAGAATCACAGTGGGGAATTCTGGCTGGCTTATATAAATAGTATTTCGATTAATGAAAATTGGAAGATATGGAATGATTATCATTATGTGTATCATGGTTTTTCAATTGTCCGTCCAGGTATAACCTATCAAACCGCAAAAGGCACAAAGTTTACAGCAGGTTATGCTTTTGTTTCTGCCAGCACACCACTTACAAATCAATTAAAACGAAAAGAGAACAGGTATTGGGCTCAAATGATAAAGAGCTTTCAATTTAATCCTAAATTACGCTATATAATTCGCTTAAGATATGATGCCAGATTTCGAAATTCACTTACAGAATCAGGAGAATTGCTTAAAGGAGAAAGCACATATAATAATAGGTATAGAATAATGCAAGATTTTAGATTTACTATAAATGAAACCTCAGCATCCAGCTACTGGCATCTCGACCTTGTAAATGAAACACTATACAATACTGGCAAATCCATTTCAAATGGTTTAGACCAGATTCGTTCCTACCTTTTATTGGGTTATACAAAACCTGAGATAACAATACTAACAGGGTACCATCAACGACTGGTACCTAGTAATACTGTAAATTACACTATGAATCATTGATTAACCCTTTGGGTCATTCATTCATTAACATTTAAAAAATAAAATTTGAATCATTATTTAACATTTGTTAAATGATATTTTTAATTAGCTAGCGACCTTTGTTACTCTATAAATGAAATAAATATGGATAATATAAAATTAGGACTTAAAGAAAACTGGAAGCAGTTTACCTTGTTGGTTATCGTCAACGGTTTTGTTGGCGGTATGGTGGGGATGGAAAGAAGTATATTCCCACAATTTGCTGAAGTGGAATTTGGAGTAGCTTCTAAAACCGCCATTTTAGCTTTTATTACTGCTTTCGGAATCAGTAAGGCAATAGCTAATTATTACACAGGTAAATTAGCCAATAAATTTGGCAGAAGAAACCTCCTCCTCTTTGGATGGTTAATTGCTATACCTGTGCCTTTCATGCTGATTTATGCCCCAAGTTGGACATTCGTCATAATCGCTAATATTTTATTAGGACTCAGTCAGGGACTGACCTGGAGTAGCACGGTAGTCATGAAAATTGATCTTGTGGGCGAAAAAGACCGTGGTTTTGCCATGGGATTAAATGAATTTGCCGGATATTTTGCTGTAGGTATAGTGGCTTTCATCACAGGTTATGTGGCCAATAGTTATGGTATCACACCCTATCCTTTTTACATCGGAATTTTCCTTTCGATTGTTGGTTTCATATTGACTTTTCTTTGGGTGAAGGATACAAGAGGTCATGTAAACAAAGAAAGTGGCACTGACACAACGGTCCATTTGAAAAATATCTTTTGGGAGACCACTTTCAAAAACAAAACCTTAAGTTCTGTCACGCAGGCAGGTTTAATCAATAACCTGAATGATGGGATGATTTGGGGGCTTTTACCGATAGTGCTTTTTTCATTAAATTATGATAATGAAAACATTGGGATCATCACTGCTATTTATCCTACCGTTTGGGGAATTGGCCAGTTATTTACGGGTAAAATGTCCGATCATTATTCCAAAAAAGGAATGTTATTCTGGGGAATGTTTTTGCAAGGTATTGCCATACTATTTATTCCTTACAGCAGCAGTTTTGCCGTTTTAGCGGGATTATCTGCCATTTTAGGTTTGGGAACTGCCTTAGTTTACCCTACTTTTTTATCCACCATTGCACAGGCAACCAGTCCGCAGCAAAGAGCTGAAAGTGTGGGAACCTTCCGGCTATGGAGAGATCTAGGGTATGCATTTGGTGCCATCATTTCGGGGATCACGGCTGATTTATTTGGAGTTGAATATGCGATTTTAACAATTGCAGGGCTTACTATTATGTCTTCTCTAATTATCAAATTCCGTATGCCGGCTAATATCAAGCAAACAAAAGATTGTCTCGAGCCAGAAGAATTGAAAGAAGCATTAAATAAGAAAGAAGCTATTCAAATTATAGATGTGAGGAATCAGGATGAATATGAAACTGTCCATATTCCTGAAGCAATCAATATCCCTTTAGATGAGCTGAGTGAAAAAATATCAGCGCTGGATAAAAGCATTTATTATGTAACTGTTTGCGGAAAAGGCGGTGGGCGCTCAGCTGAAGGAGCTAAAAAATTAAAAGAAGCTGGTTTGAGTGCTATTTGGTTATGTGGTGGCACGAATCAGTGGCTGAATTAAGATAAAAAAAGTGTCTGGCGATTCTTAACCGCCAGACACTTTTTGATTAACAACATTTTTTATTTTATTTAACTGGAGGGCAATCCACTGTTCCGTAAATACAGTATACACAGCAATCGCCCGCTTGCGGCTTCAAAACAGCTTTACAATTTTCACACTCATAAAAGAATTGACAAGCGTTCGTTGGCATTTCTCCTGCTTTTTCGTACCCACAATAATGGAATTTTATCGTTGATTATAAAAGTACTTCCATTTTAAAAAATCATTAATTACGCAAATTCTTAAATATAATTCCAAGGAATAAGACACTGCACTTGCTATTTCGAATGCCATAGGAATACAAAAATCCATTAAGGATTAAGCCACCTTTTATAAACCATTTTCCCTTCTTATTTTTATCACTTCCTCTATAACCTCCAGGGTTTCAATGCTACCAAAGTGTTCTCCTTTTTCAAAATCACCCTCTTTTTGAGCCATAGTATTGGTTAAATGAGCAAAGCAAATTACATCTTTTTGCTTCGCCTCAGCAAAGGCATAAAGAGCGGAAGCTTCCATTTCAACACAGGTCACCTTCTGAGATTTCACATTTGTAATTGCTGCAGCTGTTTCGCGATAAGGAGCATCTGTTGTCCAACTTTTAGCCTTAAACCATAACTTATTTTTTTTCAGTGTTAAGGATTTCAACAACTCCTCAGAAATTTTAGAAGGTATTTCCTTGGGCAAATAATGATAGCTTGTCCCTTCATCTCGGAGACTTTCGGTAATCAAGGCAAACCTCAAGTTACTATCAGGTTCTGTAATTATGCCAGCTGAGGTGATGCTAATTAGGAGTTTACATCCTGATACAAAAAGTTGCTCGCTCACTAGAACCGCATAGGAAGCACCCACAACATAAGGGATTATTCCAACTTTTACTCCTTTCAAATTGAAACTATATAATTGAGAATGGTAACAAGCCCAACATTTGCTTACTTCTGCCCTACCCTGTTTCAAAAGATAATTAACCACATCACCATCAGGATCAAGGACACAAATATCAGGAATATCGCATTGAGCAATTTCATTTTGTCTTCTCGATTCGCGCAAAAGGTTTTCTGGTTTAAATACTGATGATGCCTGATAGTCTTTAGATGCGAACAGAGAAGGGGTTACTGCCTGCTTTTGAGCCTTTATTACCACAAATCCTCCTGACCCATATCCGCATTGTGGCTGCTCCACCTCTGAAGGCTCAGCCTCCATTAGCGTTTGGCAAATCTCAAAATTATTGAATCCAGATTTTGTGAGCATTTTCAGAGTTTCCTCCACAGTGTGAAATCGGGCTTGTCGGTAAATACTATCTTCTGATTTTTCACTAAGGTATTTCTTGACTATATGTCCTTCTCGGTCAAGCAAACCAATTATTAAATTTCCTCCAGGTTTCAGAACCCTTAAAGCTTCCCTATATGCTTTCTCTACATCATCTAAAAAACAATCAACGGTAACCATGAGAAGAAAATCAAACTCTCCACTGTCGTAAGAAAGCTCCTCAGCTGAACCTGATTTCACACGAATACCTCTTTCTTTAGCTAACTTAGCCATATTTTCTGAAGGCTCAATTCCATCCCAAATTCCGAGTGCTGCTGCAAAACGACCTGTTCCCACACCAATTTCTGCACCTTTTTCCTTTCTAGTGATAAATTTTTGTAATGCTACCAGTTCGCTTTGGAAAGTATTACTATGAAGATCGAACCATTTATCATATTCTAAAGCTATTTTATCAAATGTCATATTGCTCTTAATTGTATTTTAATAGGTCTTAAGTTAATTAATCGTTTTTCTTGGAAAGAGGGTAAACCAACTGTTTAAAAAGATTGATGGCCTCTCTTTTATTGAATAAGGATTAGAAAGTAAGAATAAACATTTATTCCATTTCACCACCCCACATACTCTGGTACTTCAATATCATTCATGCGTAAATAAATAACGGATTGCCCCAAATGATGAATTGCATGGCTTCGAATCAGAAATAATATATTCTTTTTAGACATTTCCGTACCCTTAAACATCACTTTTTCAGAAAGTTCTGAAGGTGCTATGTTTTTGATTAAATTTGCCATATAGCTAAATGCAGCACCTGAAATTTGTAAAACTTGTTTTTTACTGAGCTCCTCAATCTCATCTTTTGAATAAAAACTTTTATACTCACCAGTAATTTGATGGCAGAGAAAACTGATATTTCCTACTATATGTAGTTGCTGCTCTTTAAAACTCATGCCATCTGGATAGAGCTTATAATCATACAGCTGCGCTGGCATGGATTCCGCAATAGTTCGGGAATAGGCAGTAGTTCGTTCCCAAACATCGGGATATTCTTCTTGAAAATAATTTTGTGCTTTTCCTTCCATTAGGGTGAATAAAAAGGAAAGAGTTAGTAGGACGCAAATTCTTTTCATTAGATATTTCATGACAAATCAATATTGCTATTAAAAGAATAATTAAAAATGAAGGTATAAAAAAGAGCCTCATTAAATCAATAATGAAGCCCTAAATTACAACCTAAAAATTCGTAAATAATATTAATTGATTTTATACAAACTCTTCAACCATATTTTTACTTTGCTTATGAATAGTCTCTGATGCATTCAATTTCCTCCACATTAAATCGCTATCATAGATATCAGAAATTTCACCAAAATCATTCATGGCCATCAAGAAAATCCATTGGTTATCAACAAGCTGTCTAACAGAATCATGCTTTTCCAAAATTTTGGTCACGGCTTCTTTTGGTGCATTTATTACCACATTTAATCTTAATGGTTCATGTTGATAGTTCACCCCATCGTGAATGGATTGCATTGGTAATCCACTACGCAAATCTCCAGCATATCCTTCCAATACGCCAATTCCAGAAGTCACATTATGAAGTGTTTTATTGCCTGATCCAAAATGCTTATTATCCACTGTGGAAGCATAATATTGGAGGTTAATCCAGCTAGTCACTATCATTGGTGCAGTCATAATAGCTTCCAATACATTAAATCCCTTGTCATCTTTCCAATTGTAGGAATGTAAAAATGCACGGCCTTCCAAGTTCAATCCTCTTGTGATATGTCTTGGTGCCACCACAAAGGAAGAACATCCTGCCAAACCCCATTCCGGCCTCACTTGTGACCAGTCATTACTTCTTGATTTTATAAAAGCATCCACATTATTTTCACCCGCCATACTCATTCTTAGCACCCTTTCTGCTCTAGCGGCTTTCCCTGCTTCCTGAATGCTCTGCTTAATATATTCCAAATCCTGTTGATGAGAATCAGGAACCCATTTTGTATTGAAAAGCGAAACCTCATCTAAAGTGGTATCATGCAAGCAAGCTAGAAAATAAGTGGTATCAGGAATGTAAATTTTTTCTTCTGCCAACTGTCTTCTAACTTCATTATCATTTAGAATAATTGCCGCAACTTTTGCATTGGCTTCACCTGACTGACCCGCACATGCACCACAATCCAATCCTGAAGCATGAGGATTATTAACGGAACTTGAACCATGGCCTACGATCATCACAACCCTAGCAAAATTATCCGTTAAGGACATAGCTTGTAAAGCGCCTTTTGCCATATTTACCCTATCAGCCAAAGGAATTCCTATTTTCATATCATCACTTTCTTCCTTATCGAGATGCACTGAAAGGTTTTCAATATCCATTTTACTCAATCCGTTTTTATGCGGATGGGGAACGGGTCTGGTCCAACCAAATGAATCAGTAAATAATTTTGGCAATAATGAAAGTCCCAGAGGACTCACAAATCCAAAACTGCTGATAGCACTTGATTTGAAGGATTTCCAAGCAAACTTAAATGCTCTATTAAGCTTTCTTCTGATGACTACTTTATCATTTTGCTTTTTATCCTCTACTTTTTCTATCACGGTATAGCCAGAAGGAATCAATGCTGGGCATTGGTCAAAGCCTTCATCATGTCCTAGTTTTCTGAAGTTTATGGGGAAACCGAAAAATCCTGCAAAACCTAAGGTATCAATTTCAGGAGCCACCGACTCCAAATTCCTGCGGTAAACTTCAGATCTCACATCAATACAGAAAACTGCTTGGACTTTTGGCCTTTTAATATCCTGATTTGCATCAGTTTTACGTTTAAATTTTTGGATTAAACTTCTTTGAGCAGTTAAGTCGTAGGCTTCCTGCAAGATAATTAAATCTAACATTGCTTGATTTGAGGATTGCGAATCCCCAAATTCTTTCATTTCGGTTTTTGCCTTTTTCCACTCACTGTCCAAAATTGGGTTTTTCAAGGAATTATAAATTCCATATTCCCAACAGATTAGCACACTCAAAAACTCGATTAATTTTGCCCCTTCTCTGCTATATCTTTTATCATCCCAATCAAAATGGGCAAGATAAGAGGACCAACCGCCTAATCTTAATAAAAGGCTGTGCAAATAAACAGGGAGTGCATGCTCCTGAATCCCTAATCCATCCAAAGCTATTTTAATAGCTTCAATATGATTATTCGGTAAAGTTTTCATTAACTTATGAAATCTTTGCAATCCCATTAATGAAGGTGACCTATTGGTTTCCGCTTCAATTTTCCAAGCAGCAAACAAGCCTAACTTGTTTTTGCTTTCCTTCCATTGGGTTTGTGTTGAATCAAAATAAGATGCCGCCCAAGAAGAAATACTATCTACCATAAAATCAGGCCAATTGGCTGTAGTCACTTTTTGAGCTACCTCAGCCACAGTTTTTACCTTAGGATTATGAAGGTTTTTAAAATCCTTATCTCTCAATTCTTTTATAAAAGATTGTACATTTTTTTGAATACCTCTTTTATAAAGCACTGTTTTAAGATCCTCAAGCTGTAATTTGTTTTCCTTGATTGCATCCAAATAATAATCTGCTGTCATGGTAGTTTGAATACCCGCCAAAGCTGATAAACTTCTTGCAGTTGATTCGAAAGAATGACCACTTAACCCTAAATACGGATTTACGGCTACAAAACTTTCCAATGGCCATAATGGAGCAATTTTTTGGGATGCAGTACCCAGTGCATTTGTAATTGTATCGTAATCTAAATTGAAATCTGATTCCTTGATATTATTTAGCATTTGATATTTTTTAATTACACAAAGTCTTATTTAAATGTGGAAGACTACTACTTTTATTTTATTCTATTATTTAAAACTTTAAAGGCGGAGTAACTTTCTTGAGGTCGGTGTGCCACCGACCACGGAAAGCTGGTCCCATGGTTGGTGGCACACCAATCATTAACTAAAAACTTGAATGAGTTCTTTTCTACAATAAGGAAAAAACTTAAATCAACCATTAATTAACTTCTCTTTATTTTGAGCATCTTTTATATAAAGCGCACCTACCAATCTATCATAGATTACATTGGCATAAAGCCCATTTCTAAAATGAATAGACCATTTTCTCCAAAAAGCTTTTCCTTTCAAGAATGGTGAAAACATTTGGATAAGCACTAAGCCTACAAAAATTGCCAGCCAAAAGAAGAGCAATATTGTCACAACAGTAGAAGGTTGACTAATGGCCGGAATTTGTGATTTCAAAACACTAGCCATAAGGGTTTCCAAACTGAAAAATGCCACAGCGACCAAAGCGGATGTCAAGACTACTTTTGGGATTAACTGTTTGGCGTTTTGAGTACTCAAAACGGTGCCTATTAACATCGATAGTCCCATCACAATGATACAACTGATGACCAATAATGATAATTCTTCAATCGGATTAACTCCCCATAAGAAAGCCAAGCTACCAAAAATAACAAAAGCTAGAATGATACTTGCGAGAAGCACCAATAGATTTGGTTTTCTTTCTGGCAAGATGATTTTAGAAGCTTTTTTAACATCTATCATACTACCGGAAGAAAGAAATGCATGGGCTTTATAGAAGGAATGCGCCACAAGATGAAGCATGGCAGCTGCATAAACTCCAAATCCACATAATAACAGACTGAATCCCATGTGCGATATACTTGAATAACCCAAGGCTGTTTTTACAGAAGATTGGGTCATATAAGCAATAGATCCAAAGACAGCCGTGAATCCACCAAAAATTATTAAAACGATTGGAGCATAAGTCATCTCGGTCATCAAAAATGACATTCGGGCAATCAGAAATGGCCCTGCATTTAATAAACCTGCATGCAACATAGCAGAAACTGGTGTGGGGGTTTCCATCACTTCAACTAACCATGCATGAGTGGGAAATAAAGCGGATTTTAAAATAGCCGCACAAGCTATTAAGACCATCGCTATTTCAACCGTAGATGGTAAACTTGATGAGAGCGTTTTCAAACCCACTATTATTTCCTGCAAATTGCCAGTCCCAAAATGATTGTAGATAAGCGTTATGGCCACTAATAAAAATAAATCGCCAAGGCGAGCCGAGATGAATTTTTTCCGTGCCGCCAATTTTGACCTGCGCCTTTCTGAATAAAAAACCAACATTCTTTGTAAAGATATACTGGTCAGAATCCATGCTACCCAAATCAATCCTAAATTTCCTGCCAGCACCAATAATTGTACAGAGGCAATAGTGGCAGCCAACCTACCAATAAAAACTCCTTGTCTATTATCACCATCCATATAATTAAAACTAAATCTCATCACTATGAAGCTGATGAGATTAATCATGGTGAAAATTAGAACGCTTAAGGCATCTAATCGGATGGATAAACCTAAGCCATTATAGGCTATACTTTTACTTTCCCAAATACCGAACTGATATACAATCACACAAGAAAAAAGCGCAATCAACATGCTTAGATAGATGCTAATTTTGCTGATTAATATCAATTTCTTAGGCCTTAACCCAGGTATAAACCATGATAAAATGGCTATTAATATAAATAACAGTGGCGATATTAAAACTGAGTTGATAATAAATTCTAAATTCATTTTAGACAGTTTTTAGATTAATTCAATCGTAATATTTGAATTGATTTTCACTGTTTTGCCCTCCTCTTTGGCCATATCAATAATTTCGAGCATTGATTTCCTGCTTTCTTTTAACTCCTCTATTCGTTTCAATGAGTTTTCATCACGCTTTCCATATCTTTCGAGAGAACTGAAATCCCTTAAATTATGAAAGTTGATTTTTTGGCTAATTAAATTTGAAACAATTTCTTTTGCTTCCACTGCAGAGTATTCCCCTCTCACTAAGTCTTCTGTTTGCTTGTTCACTAATACTTTTTCCATAATTTTTAAAATTGTTTAATGATTTTTGAAATTATTTATACAAATTTGGCAAACATTATTCATATATTTTTATTTATATGTTTTATATCAATCATAAAAAATTATTATGAACTATACTATACACCAATTGCAGATATTTCTCAAAGTGGTCCAGAAGGAAAGTATCACCAAAGCATCAGAGGAACTTTTTATGACTCAACCTGCTGTTTCTATCCAGCTAAAAAACTTTCAAGATCAGTTTGATATATCTCTCTATGAGATTATTGGCAAGAAGTTGCATATCACAGATTTCGGAAAAGAAATTGCCATTATAGCGGAAAGGGTTATTGAAGAATTGAATAATATCAACTACAAAACCGAAGCCTATAGGGGTATGCTAACAGGAAAACTGAAAATCTCCTCTGCATCAACCGGCAAATATGTAATACCATTTTTTCTTGAAGAATTTTTATCGAATAACGCTGGTATTGACTTGGTTTTGGATGTAACCAATAAAACTAAGGTAGTCCAAAGCTTAAAAAACAATGAAATAGATTTTGCCCTTGTAAGCGTAGTTCCTGATTTATTAGATGTTGAAGAAGAACTTCTCATTGACAATAAATTATACTTAATCAGCAGTGAACCACAGCCAGATGAAAATATGCCATTAATCTATAGAGAAGAAGGCTCTGCCACAAGAAGTGCCATGGAGCATTATTATGGTACTCATAATTCTAAGGTAAGAAAAAGACTAGAGCTCACTTCCAATGAGGCTGTGAAACAAGCTGTGATTGCGGGATTAGGAAATTCTATTATGCCACTAATTGGAATCAAAAACGAATTATTGGAAAAGCAATTATATATTTTACCTGCTGAGGATTTACCTGTAACCACTAAATGGAGATTAATATGGCTAAAAGGAAAAAGAATGTCTCCTGTAGCTAAAGCCTATCTAGACTTTATCAGACTTAAGAAACAAGAGATTCTAGAGGAGAAATTTCAATGGTATCAGGAATATAAATAATGAAATCAATTAGGTTAACGAATATCAAAAAACTCCCAAATCACTTCATTGGCATTCAGGGATGTGGTGTTTTCCCCTACCAAAAATGCAGGCAAAGTGGATCCTGCACCGGGCCAATGATGTCCATGCTCAATCAAAGCCAACATTCGTAATTGATTATTGGTGAAACAATCAAATTGATAAGTCCTTATATCATCTTCAGTTTCTGTTGTAAATTGATCTTCGCAATTGAATAAATCAGTCCAGTTTAACATCATCTCCTCTACATCCGGCTTAGTGCCAGCGTAAGAGTTGCCTAAAAATATATCTCCTCCTTCAAAAGGATTGAGTGGATCTTCTGTACCTGTGATATAGAGTAATCTGGGCGGAGTTGAGACTGGAACAAAATCCGGCATCCAATCAGTACCTGCTACAGGAGCAACTGCCTCAAACAGTTCAGGATTTTCCCTAGCCATTCGGAAAGTCATACTGGCACCATTTGAAAAACCGATTGCAAAAATATCCTCAGATAAATTTGGGATGGTATCCTCTAATTTGGCGATCATTTTATTGATAAAACCAACATCATCCACATTTCTTTCTACGGCTCCTATATTGCTTCTTTCAGAACCATCATTCCAAGTTTGTGGATTATTGGCAAAACTAGCCGGACTTTCCATATCTGCTCTGCTACCATCAGGAAAAACAGCTATAAAATTCTTTTCATCTGCAAATAACAACCAATTATTGCTTTCTACTACTTCTTCTGCTTGTCCCCCTCCACCGTGAAATATTGTAAGGAGCGAATAGTTTTTTTCTTCATCAAAATTTTGGGGAATATAAAGTATATATTCTCTATCCAATCCATCATGGGATAAAGATAAACGGTAAGTACCTGACCCCCATTTAGTCGTTTCTGATTCTTGATTTAACTGACATGAAAAAAGGATTAGGATAGAAACTAGATAAATCAAAAGGCTATTTTTCATCTTTATAAGAGCATTAAAAATGTTATTTAGTTATTCCCCCATAAACTCATCTGCAGTCTGATTCCAGAATTCAGATTGATAAATATCCGAAAGAAATTCATTGGTTTCATCCAAATTAATAAAATCTTCGTCAAATTCATCCCCTTCCTCAATTCCGAACCACTCCATAAAATCATCCCTCTCAGGATGGTTTTTATCCTCCATAATTTCCAAAAAATGAAAATAACCTCCCACTCCCCCAATATCCTCAGGAGGACAAGCCTTTTCCCCTTTCACGCAAATCGGTTCGCCAATGAATAATTCTAAGTCTTTTTTAGTTGGCTTTTGAAAGCTTATTTTATGCCACCAATCATCTCCGAAATCATACCAATACCAGAAAGCTTTACCATTAGTAATATTTCGAAAATCCGTTAACCTCACCCTATCTGCTTTTTCTTCCTTTACACTATTAAAACCAAAATCATCCTCAGGCATTGGTAGTCCAGCTCGAATGGACTCATTCATTTTCTTATCTGAAAATTGAAACAAGTGCGCCATCATCCAGCCCATCGCCTGCTGACAAACCAAATGTAGCTGAAGCATATTAATGTCTGACGGCACTAAAACTATTCTATAAATATCCGTGTGCTCCAAATGGATTTTGAGCTTATATGGATCAGGATACATGGGGACTATTTTCATTGCGCAAACATTTTATTTAATAAAGTTAAAGAATATCTATTTGAATTCATCTTTGATTCGCCTACATTTGCAAAAGAATTATGGTTTCTGTTGGAAAACAATCCTTCAGAATTAAAAGGGAATTCGGTGCTTGGTTTTAATTTTTTAAAACTAAAATTCCGAAACTGTCCCCGCAACTGTAAGTCCAATTTTTAATGGAAATGCAATACCCTTGCCACTGATCGCTAGCTAGCGGTTGGGAAGGCCGCATCTTCAAAGGACAAGTCAGGAGACCTGCCATGGCTCATTAATATTTTCGACTTTCGGGTGAAAGGTCAGGAATGTACGAAAGCTATAAGCTAACTTTTTTACATCTGATTTTGACCGTGGTCGCATTAAACTATAATTTATGCGATTAGGTATTTTATTTTTATTGCTCTGGTTCTCCAATGAACTATGGTCGCAAAAACAACAAGACAGTATTCCTGTATTGCATGAAATCTCTGTGCAAGGAAATTTTGAAAAACAATTTCTGCCGGGGAATAATATTATATTTCCCAAAGCCAAAACCATTGATTTCTACGGAGGCAATAATATCAACGAAGTTTTAAAGCAAAATAGCAGTATATATTTCAAAGAATACGGAAATGGTATGCTCACTACCATTGCCTTTCGTGGCACCAGTGCGAGTCAAACATCCGTGTTATGGAATAATTTCAATATCAACAGCTTCACTTTAGGTCAAAATGATTTTTCCTTAATTCCAGTTCATGCAATTTCAGAAATTTCCATTATTCCGGGAAGCGGAAGCAGTATGGGCGGAAATGGCGCTTTTGGAGGGGCAGTTTTATTAGAAAACCCATTGCAATTCACATCCGGTCATCAATTATCCTTAGGGCAACAAATTGGAAGCTACGGCCAATTTAACAGTAATCTTTCAGCCAAAGGAAGCAATGATCAATGGGCTTACAGCACGAAATTATATTGGGGCAAAGCCGAAAATGATTTTGAAATTTTACAAACAGGAGAAAAACAAGATAATGCCCGCTTTGAAAGATGGGGGATCAATCAAAACATAGGCTATAAAATCAGTAGTCAAGACCAATTGAAATTAGCCATTTGGTACCATGATAATTTCAGGGAAATACAACCCCCAATTGGTTCGCACCGGGATATAAATGAACAAACAGATCATAATTTAAGAACTCATCTAAATTATGAGAGAAATGGTGAGAAAAGTAAACTCAATATTGGAACGGGTTTTTTTATGGACGAAATGGACTACAGATTGGGGCAAGCCATTTCATATTATAAAGTGAACCGTTTGGAAAGCTTTGCTGATTTTAAATATCACTTTTCAAACCAACACCAAGTAAAATTATCGGCTCGACATAATCATATAGACGCTCAAAATCAAAGTTATGAAGCTGGTGGGGCTACAGAAGAACGCTATAGTTTTGGTGCATTGTTTAAAGGGCAAGTCTTGAAGAATTTAGATTATGCTTTTCATTTAAGACAGCAAGTTGTCCCAGGTGTGAATATTCCAATTTCACCTTATGCAGGTATCTCTACTCAAATATTGAAGTCAGAAAACCATCGACTAGATCTTAAATTAAACAGCTCATATAATTACAGATTACCTACCCTAAATGATAGATATTGGAACGAGGCAGGAAAACCTGACCTAAATTCTGAAACTTCTTGGAACAAAGAAGTTACCCTAACTTCTCAATATGGATGGAATGAACTCAAATCGAATTTCTCGATTACGGCTTATCATAATCAAGTAGATAACTGGATCCAATGGATTCCGGATGCCAATAATCAATGGAGACCCAGAAACATAAAAGAGGTTTTGGCAAGAGGGATTGAAACAAGTGCCTCTATAGTGTTTCCTATAGTTTCAGATTTGAAATTTGAGGTTGATGGACAATATAGCTTTACAAAATCAACAGTAATCGAAAGTGAGGGAAATCAAAATGAAATTGGCAAGCAATTGATTTATACACCTCTGCATAAAGCAAATGCATCTGCATCCATTATTTGGAGGGAGTTTTCAATGGATATATTCCAACAATGGACTGGAAAGGTTTTTACTACCAACAGCAATTCAGATGTATATGCATTGGATGCCTTTTTACTAAATGATTTAGGATTTAAATGGAACCATAAAACTTGGACAACCTCAGCTCAAGTGAAAAATTTATTCAATAAATCTTATCAATTGTATTCTGGTTATGCAATGCCTGGTAGAAATTATCAATTAACAATTCAATATAAAATAAACATTAAAAAATGATCAAGATTAATTTTTTCAAAAAATCGATTTATTTACTATTAGCCCTGTTATTGGCTTTTACTGCATGTAAAGAGGATGAAGTAATTCCTGAAGATGAACAGGATAATGAGGATTCAGATAGTTTAGTTTCAAAAACAGTAAACGTATTAATTTTTCATGAAGGTGGATTTCAGGCAAACAACGCCACCATAGGTTCTTATAATCCTGAAAACCAAGAATATGATCCTACTGTTTACAGAAATGAAAATGGTAATTTCATTGGTGATGTACAACAAAGTGTCCTTTCAAACAGTGGTTTTTACTATAGTGTATTGAATGGGAGCAATTCAGTGAAAGTTTTGGATTCAGCTACGCTTTCCCTTTCCACTACTATTGAAGGTGAAACAATAGATAAACCTAGAGCTATTGCCATTTCGGGTGACAAAGGATATTTAAGCAACTGGGGACCTTATAATGACGATTTTGGATTATCAGATAGTAGGATATTGACTATTGATTTAAATGATAATTCCGTAACAGGTTCAATTGACACAGAAGAAGGTTTAGAAGATGTTCAAATTGTAGGCAACACATTACTTGCCACAAGGCACTATTTTGGAAGTTATCAGCATTTAACATTCATTAATATTGATAATAATGAAATTATAAATGACATTGAATTACCAGCTGGCCCTGAGGAAATTTTAATGGATACCTCAGGAAATGCTTGGGTGGTTTGTAATAGTGGTGCCTTGGTAAAAATCGATGTTGAAAACGCATCAATTGCAGAAACCGTGCAGTTAGGCGCTGAAATTTATGGAGATGCCGATATTTTTGATAATGCCATTTATTTCCTTCAAAATAATGAAGTGAAAGCTTATGATTTATCTTCCAAATCCATAAATTCTGTAGCCACAATTAAAGAAATTCAAACCCCTTATGCTTTTGGCATAGATCCAGAGAACGGAGATATCTACATTGGAGATGGTGTTGATTTTAGTGATGGCGGAACAGTATTGATATATTCAGCTGAAGGAGAATTGATCAATGAATTTGTTTCAGGGATACTACCTACTCAATTTGTTTTTGAAACTGAACTTCAGGTTTTTGAGGAGGAGGAAGAAGATTAAAATAATTAATAAAAAGATGGTGTGGTATATATTCCACCCATCTTTTATTATTCCTAAAATATGAAATCAGACAAAAAAGAAAATGCAATCACCAAGGTAACCAAAGCCATTTTTCCGAATACGACTAATCATTATGATACCTTATTCGGAGGAACTGCATTGCAATGGATGGACGAGGTAGCTTTTATTACAGCCACACGCTATTCAAGACAGAAAATGGTAACGGTTAGCAGTGACAAAATAGATTTCAATAAAGCCATTCCTGCAGGAACAATAGTAGAATTAATTGGTCAGATTGAAAAAGTAGGCAATACCAGCTTAGAAGTACGAGTGGATGTGTTCACCGAAGAAATGTATTCCAATCACCGAGAAAAATCCATTTCGGGTAATTTTACCATGGTGGCCATAGATGAAAATAAAAAACCTATTTCAATTTTATGAACACTAAAAATATCAAAATAGAGGAAGGTGACTTTTATATGGAAAACGGATTTTTCGTTTTTACTGAAAAGTATCATCTCAAAAGAGGCTACTGCTGTGGAAACAGGTGCCGACATTGTCCTTATGATTTTAAAAATGTGAAGGCAAAAAAATAACAAAAACATTCAATTTATTTTTTACTTTCGTAGCTAGCTAACTGAACATAAGTGTGAAAAATAAGACTACGAACTGCCTTAATTGTGGTGAGCAATTAGATTCAAATGAAAATTACTGTCCTAATTGCGGACAAGAAAATTCAGACAAAAAACTGCCACTAGGAGCTTTTTTAAAAGATTTCTTTTCAAACTACCTCAGTTTTGATACCATATTATTCAAAACGCTCAATCCTTTTATATTTAGGCCTGGGAAGCTCACTAAAGCTTTCAATGAGGGTAAAAGAAGGAGATATATTAACCCAATCAGGCTATATTTGATATTTTCCTTATTTTATTTTTTTATGATAAGCCTGACTGTGCCTAAAGATTTTATTGATAATACATTGAAAGAATATATCAATAAAAAGCCAGTTTTAGATTCCGTAAATGTAAATGTATTGGACAGTGCAGGAGTTCAACAGTTGATAAACAAGGTCAAGAAAAATGATGGCTTAGAAAAAGAAGATACATTGAACAGATGGGCTACTTTAAAATATTGGGCTTCTGATGAATCATTAAGTGACGAAGAATTTGAAGCCAACCTCCAGAAAGTAGGAGGAAATATTAAACAAATACCTACAGCCTATAAAAGATCGTTTATATTGAATTCTTCCATGTTTACTTTTCAAGCTGTTAGGAATCTTCCCATCATGATGTTTTTCTTCCTCCCCATTTTTGCCTTTATACTTTACCTTCTATTTATGAAGAAAAGATATTACATAGAACATCTGATTCATGGGTTGCATTTGCATGCTTTTGCCTACTTTATATATGGTTTGGCTATACTCCTCTTGAGCTTATTTTCTCTTGCAGAAGAATGGATTATATTTTTGAGTTTTATTTGGGTAAGTATATATACTCTTTTTTCAATTAAAAGGCTTTACCAGAATAGTTGGGCAAAATCTATTATGAAGTTTTTCATATTGGGATTCTTCTACTTCAGCCTCTTAGTTTTCGGTTTCCTCTTTGAACTTTACATTTCCTTTATTACTATTTGATATGCCACAGAAAATTGCCTTAAGTTGGAGCGGAGGAAAAGATGCTTGTTTGGCGCTTCATTATCTAATGAACTCGAATACCTATGAAATAGCCCATTTACATACAGTAATAGGAGAAGAAACCGATAGAGTTGGGATGCACGGTATCAAAAAAGAACTGATTGAAGCACAGGCAATCTCATTGAATATCCCGCTTAAAATCAGCTATTTACCATCTGACAAAAGCAATAAATCTTATGATCAGGTGATGAGTGAATATGCTGATTATTGCAAATCAGAAGGTATAGAAACCATTGCCTTTGGTGATATTTTTTTAGAGGATTTGAGAAAATACAGGGAAGAAAAAATGACTGAAGCAGGCATGAAATGTATTTTCCCATTATGGAAAAAACCTACTACATCTGTTATCGAAGAATTTTTAAATTTGGGTTATCAGACTAAAATTTGCGCAGGAGATGCCTCCAAACTCAAAAAGGAAATGATAGGACAATCTATGGATCATCAACTTCTTAAGGAATTACCTTTGGATGTTGATCCTTGTGGTGAAAATGGAGAATTCCACACTTTTGTTTATGACGGACCCCTTTTCAATAATCCGATTGAAATAAAAATGAGTAGGGTTCACTCTCATTTTTATGAGTATCAAATTGAAGAAGAAGGGAAATTAAAAGATATTAAAAGTGAATTTTACTTTGCAGAAATTGAATAATATCTACCCGGTTGCACTTGTGTGAAACCAAGTAGATCATCATTAATTTTTAACAATCTTTTCCACTATTCTCTTTCCGTTAGCATCAGTTATAATCATAAAGTAAATCCCAGATTTCCATGCTGACATATTGATGCTCTCCCCATTTTGGAAAGAGTTATTAAAATACAATTTCCGTCCACTAGCTGATATTATGCTTAATTCCTGAATACTTTCAGAAGATTCAAAATCAATAAATAAATTATTTTGAACCGGATTAGGATAAATATTAAGAAGTTGGTTTAAGGATGTTGTATTGTTCAAAACCATTGCATCAATAGTCATGCTTGCCGTACTAGTGCCGCAATCATTATAGGCGGTTAAGGTTACCTCAAAGGGCCCCTCATTATCATAAGTATAAACTGGATTTTTATCTGTAACTATTCCAGAGCCATCCCCAAAATCCCATTCAAACAAATTGGAATTTCTGGTCAAGTTTATAAATGTTATTTCTCCCTCATCTACCGAAACCGTAAAATCAGCTACAGGTAAGCATTTAGTTAAATTTAAATTATAAACGAATTCAGACGAACCACAATCATTTGTTGCAGTAAGTGTTACTTGATAATTCTCCGCATTTTCATAATTATGAATCGGATTTTCTTCTGTTGAAATATCGCTACCGTCACCAAAATCCCATTCATAACTGTTAGCCCCTTGCGTGCTATTTTCGAAAGTCACTTCCAAATCATTAATCGATGCCGTTAGGTTCGCACTTGGTAAACCGTCATAATAGTTAGAAAGATAGCTAGTTAAAGTCTCTCCATTTACTAAATTAATTTTGCATCTGAAACGCATTTGGGCCAAGCCCTCAAGCTCAGGATTTATAGTAAGCATAGAAGAATTTACCCCTGAAAAATCATTATTATTTGTTAAATTCTCAGGAACATCTCCATCCATTCGTTGCCATTGGTATTGACCGACTTCAAATTCTCCATCAACTTCTACAGTCAACACGGCTTCTTCTCCACAAGCATTAAAAACAGGTTGTTGAACAATTTTTTCTTCTATTGCTGGTTTTACCAGGAATAACCCATTATTAATATCACTGATGGCAATAACACCACTTTTGAAGTATGGATAGTTACTCCAACTACCACTGAAAGAAGTATTATCTCCTTGTGTATAAGTATCAAAATAAGCTACTTCACGCAAATCACCCTTGGCAATTCTTTTCCCATCTAACACTATCAAACCATTTGTGTAATTAGATTGATATATCAAGGAGCCTTTGGTATATAAATTATGGTCAATAGCCGTTCTTTCAGAAAAATATTGAGTTAGTAAAATGGGATTATCTAAATTTCTAACATCCCAAATCAAAGTCCTCGTATTTAGCCCACTATTTAACTCATCCAATTCATCATTTGAAATAAAATATTGATGATCTTCAGTCAACCACCCTTGATGAGAATAGGCGGATTGAGAATATCCTTTTTTCGAAATCAGTCTTGTATCTTCCTTGTCCTCCACATTGGCAATGGTCACGGTATTCTCATTTGCATTAAAACAAATCTCCATTCCTTGGTATTGCTGATCCGGGCCATTATAAATTACACATTGTGCATCATGTGTGTAGCCATCCGAATCAAAGCAACCCGCATATTTCGGGTTTTTAGGGTCTTGTATATTGACTATATGTAATCCACCCTGACCACAATTATTGCTTGCACCTCTAGCCCCTACAATATAGGCAAATCCTGTCTCTTGATTTATTACTATGTTATGGGCACTGGAAACCCCATTATATACAGCATCAGCGGAGAAAATTTCATCCGGATTATTAACGCCCCTGAGTCTTGTTAAATCAAAAACCTGCATACCGTGACCAGTATTGTTGTCTGCCACTATAAATGCATGATTATTATATACTTTTACATCCCTCCAAGAACTAGCATTTCCGGTTTGGCTAGGCAGTCTTCCGATAATATTAGGAGAAGTTGGACTGCTAATATCTACAAATACTGTCCCATTAGTCTGGCCCATTAAAACATATTCCTTTCCAGAGGAAGGATCCGTCCAGCCCCATATATCGTTTCCTTGAACCCCGCTTGTACCGGACAACTGGCCATTGCCTAGACTTGCCAAATATTCTATTTGGTTACAGTCATATCCAGCAGACTTACCATTTTCGCATGGCGTTTGTGCAAATGAATAATTAAAAATCAGACTTAATGTAAACAGTATGGAAATTCTTTTGGTCATGATAGTTTATTTATAATATTGATTTAATAATGTTCTGGCCGCTTGCACAGAATGCTTGTCTCCTTTTCTTACTTCTTCTTCAAATTTGCTTAAATTTTTCAATATTTCAGGACTTTTGTAGAAGTTTTGTTTTAAAAAATGATGAATGGTCTGATGCATCCAGTGGATTGCTTGTTCCTTCCGGTTTAAGTCAAAAAAACCGGATTGCTTTTGTTCTAATTGGTATTTCTCCAACAACTGTAAAATATCTTTTAAACCTTCACTTTTTAAGGCTGAACAGGTTTGAACTTCTGGTACCCAGCCATTTTCGTTTGCTGGGAATAAATGTAATGCGTTCTGATATTCCTTCTTTGCCTTTTTAGCTTTGTCAATATTATCTCCATCTGCTTTGTTAATGGCAATTGCATCGGCCATTTCCATTATCCCTTTCTTAATCCCCTGTAATTCATCTCCTGCACCTGCCAACATTAAAAGCAAAAAGAAATCAACCATATTTTTAACAGAGGTTTCTGATTGCCCTACCCCAACGGTTTCAACCAAAATAAAATCATAACCTGCCGCTTCGCAAAGCAACATCGTTTCCCTTGTTTTGTGAGCTACACCACCCAAAGCATCGCCAGATGGGGAAGGCCTAATAAATGCATCAACAGATCGGCTGAGTTTTTCCATGCGGGTTTTATCACCTAAAATACTACCTCCTGTTTTTTGACTAGAAGGATCTATGGTCAAAACCGCCAACTTTTTTCCATTTTTAAGAATTAGTTGACCAAATGCCTCGATAAAAGTACTTTTCCCGACACCGGGAACCCCTGTAATTCCTATTCTGAAAGATTTACCTGTGAATTCATAAACCTCATCTATTAATTGAGCTGCCAACTCATTGTCACTGTCTAGAGTACTTTCAACCAAGGTGATAGCCCTACTTAAACCTACCCTGTTTCCTGAAAGCACACCGGATTTATATTCTTCTAAAGATAATCTGTTTCTTCTTTTCAAACTGAATTGTATTTAAAGACCAAAAGTTAAGATGCAAATTGCCTAAAATATAATTTTTTTACATATAATTGTTAAATTCAATTAATTATTATAATTTTACTATTCAGATAAAAAATTTAACTATTTTAATATAGGATGAAGAAAAGCATATTCAAAAACATATGGATTGATTCAATCTTGGCAACTGCTTTTATTTTCGTTGTCATCTTTGGGTTATTCTCTTTAATCAATGTTTTTGATGCCATCGATCCGGTTGGTGAAGCCTTGGAAGATGTAGAATTCAATGACATAGTGTACTCAACATTAAGGGAAGATCCCCCAGCTGATGATAATATTGTGTTGGTCAACATAGCCAGATTACCACGAAGAATGATAGCCGAGCAAATCAGGATCATTAATAAGTACAATCCCAAGGTAATAGGACTAGATACCTTCTTTCCCTTTCCGAAAGGTGAGGCTCAAGACTCTGCACTTGTGAATGCATTACGAGAGGTTGATAATTTAGTAATGGCCACAAAGCTTGAAAAATATAATGAAGAAAACGTGGTAGATTCTTTAAAATTATCTGCAGAAAAATTTAGAATTCATGCAGAGGATTTTGGCTTTGCCAACTTAGTGACTGGAGAAGGAGTTAGCCAAGAAGACGTCAAGACTTGTCGCTCATTTGTTCCAAAAGAGTATTTATATGATAAGGATAGCACTCATTTGTTTTTTGCCCTAAAACTAGCACAATATTTGGCACCTGATAAGGTGGATCGATTTTTGGAGAGAGATAATGACACGGAATATATTAACTATAAAGGAAATGCAATGGGTAGTGATACTAATTTTGCCCCTACCTTTTTTGCGTTGGATGTACCGGATGTTTTTAATGAAAATTTCGTTCCTGAGTTAATAGAAGGAAAAATAGTAATATTTGGCATGTTGGGGGAATATTTTGGCGACCCCTATAATATTGAAGATAAATACTATACTCCTTTAAATGAGAAATATGCCGGTAGAGGTAAGCCAGACATGTATGGAGCGGTGATTCATGCCAATATCATTTCCATGGTGATGGACGAAGATTATGTTTACAAACTTGAAGAACACTATCAAATAATAATAGCTGTTTTGTTATGTTACCTAAATGTGGTGGCATTTATGTGGGTTTATTATGCACTTAAAAACTGGTATGATGGTATCACTAAAGTAGTTCAATTAATAGAATTGCTGTTAATACTATTAGCAATTATCTATAGTTATCATTTGTATAATGTAAATTTGGAATTGACCCTCGCAATGGGGGTAGTGGCAGTAGTCGGTGACTCCTTAGAAGTATATAATGGAGTAGTGAAGAATATGTTTACTAAAGAAGGTAGAAAAGAATTGTTTAGTGTAAGTAAAAGAAGAAAAGACAAAGTAGAAATCAATTAAATCAATTATTATGAAATCGTTAATCAAAATTTTAGTTGTTGCGTTATGGCTCGGAAATTATACGGCCAATGCGCAGGGTTATGTATTTAAGGTACTGGCCAACAAAGGCGATAATTCTGTAAAGATAGAAGGAGCAGATTGGACTAAGCTGAAAACCGGCCAGTCATTGAATTCTGGTGATGAGCTGAAATTATCAGAGGAAGCATATCTAGGTTTAATGCATAATTCAGGTAAAACTTTGGAAGTAAAGACCCCTGGGGCTCATACTGTATCAGGATTGGCCGCTAACTTAAAAAGCAAAAACACCAGTGTGGCCAGTAAATATGCTGATTTTGTGATGAACAAAATGAGCGAGGATGATGGCAGTGGAGATTACAGAAAAAGCCTAGGTGCTACTGGAGCAGTTGATAGGGCTTTGGCTAGTGGCGCTTCTATCAAAATCATGGCTTTAAGCTCAAGCGAAATCATCAATGATGAAGTAATCTTAAGATGGAACGAACCTAAGCAAGAAGGTGAAATTGAGGATTTAACTTATGAATTGACCTTCAGCAACTTGTTCGATGAAACCATAGCAACCGAAACAGTGGATAAAACCTCCTATTTATTGGATAGAAGCAAAGAACCATTTGCGGGTCAGAACTTCATCAAAGTAAAAGTACAGGTTAAAGGCGAAGACCTAAAATCTGATGATTATGCTATCACTATTAAGCCAGAAGAAGAAACTGCTGAAATTAAAGAAACATTAGAGCAATTGAAAAGCGAAATTGAAGGTGAGTCAGCTATGGACAAATTAGTAATGGCTGCTTTTTATGAAGATAATGATTTGCTTTTAGATGCTTTAACAGCTTATGAACAAGCCATCCAAATGGCACCCAATGTTCCAGTTTTTGAAAAAGCTTATGAAGACTTCTTAATCAGAAATGGATTTACAAACTAAATAGAGCCTATTTGGTAATAATTAGAGGGACTATTATAGTATTGTGGATATTCAGTGCCAAATCGCACTGATTAGCACGATTAAATTAGAGATAAAAACCAAAACTAAACTAAAAAAGGAAGCCTAAAAAGCTTCCTTTTTTTTATGCCAATAATTCCATATCTCTAATGAGGATTTTTCTTCTATCGAAGTTGATGATGTTTTTCTCTCTCAGTTCATTTAAGATAGTGGTAACAGTTTGCCGAGAAGTACCCGTCAAAGCGGCTATATCTTTATGGGTTAAATGACTGGGAATCATCATTTCAAAACCGATTTTTTTTCCTTTTTCATTCGCCTCATCTCGAAGGAACTCTACAATACGAGTGCGAGCATCTTTAAAAACTAAAGACTCTAATCTCCTTTCCGTTTTACGCAAACGCAGTCCAATCAATTTCATCATTTTAAAACTTAAAGGCTGGTTGTTGGCCATCAAATTTTTCATGTCATCCAATGTCATGGAGCAAACAATAGTTCCTGCATCCATGGCCTGAGCAAAATCCTGCCTTTTATCCTCTCCCGTCAAAGCTAATTCACCAAAAATCTCACCTTTGCTTAAAATCGCTTTAACTGATTCTTTTCCATCTTCCAAATAAGAGCCAATTTTTATCCTTCCCTCCGCTATCATATAAATATAATTAGAAGAATCTTCCGGGAAATAAACAAACTCTTCCTTCTTAAACTTAGTCATGGGATGATCGTCTTCTATCCCTTCAATTTTATGTGGGCAAAGTAAATTGAATAAATCAACATTTTCGAAATACCATAGTTGAGTAGAATCTGCCATATTATTTGGAGTTAGGAATTGTAATAATTGTTACTAAATCTAATTTTATACTTTACGGAACTAAACAAAAATAAGTTCATAATCATTACTTTTGCAGCAGGATAAAATATTCCTACTTCAAAAAATTGAAATCCTAATTAACAAAATATGTATTTATATATTAAGTCTTTGCATATCATTTTTGTAGTCACATGGTTTGCAGGATTATTTTATATCGTTAGGCTTTTTATTTATCAAACTGAAGCACTCCAGAAATCTGAACCTGAAAAGGGGATACTTCATGCCCAGTTAAGCAAAATGTCGCGCTTATTGTGGAATGTTATTACATGGCCCTCGGCTATCATTACGCTGATTTTAGCCACAACTTTATTGATATTACAGCCTGCTTGGTTAAAACAGCCTTTCATGCATATCAAATTGGCATTTGTATTCCTACTTTACCTTTATCATTTCTCTTGTCATTATATTTATAAAAAACTCCAAAAAGGAATTGTAAAATACAGCTCAACTCAGTTAAGAATTTGGAATGAAGTAGCAACCCTTTTTCTGGTTGCCGTAGTATTCTTAATAGTACTCAAAAATGAACTCAATTGGATTTGGGGCACCATAGGTTTTATAGCTTTTGGGGTGGTCTTAATGATTGCCATCAAAATTTATAAATCATTAAGAAAGAGAAATAATTAGTAATGAATAATTTATAATTATCAAAAATGAAAATATTAAAATCAAGTATTCTTTTTACTTTAATAAGCTTAATGCTAACAGCTTGTGGATTAGAAAACCAAAAAAATAAAAAAGCTGAATTTCCTGTATTGGGAAGAAAGCAGTACGTAGAAAAAGTTGTAGATGGCCAAACAGTAACCGACACAGTTGACCATACGATTCCAGATTATAAATTAGTTAATCAGGACAGCAATTGGGTAACTCCTGAAACCTTTGAAGGAAAAGTTTATGTAGCTGATTTCTTTTTTACTTCATGCCCAACCATTTGCCCGACCATGAAAAAGGAAATGCTACGGGTATATGAAGCCTATAAAGATAATGATGAAGTGGGTATTATTTCCCATACCATCGATCCTGAATATGATACCGTGGCTTTATTGAAAGATTTTGCCGAAAAGCTGGATGTACAAGCCCCAAAATGGCATTTTGTTACCGGTGAAAAAGAGGATATTTACGAACTCGGTCAAAAAGGCTATATGGTAACAGCTATGGAGGATGAAAATGAAGCGGGTGGTTATCTTCATAGCGGTGCTTTTGTTTTGGTTGATAAAGAAAGAAAAATCAGAGGGGTATATGATGGGACACGCTCTGAAGAAGTTGATAAATTAATCACAGATATTGAATTATTACTGGCTACTTATGAAGAGTAAATCAACATTCTTTTCAATGGTAATTCTAAGTATGGTACTTTTTTCCTGTGGCCGATACGAGGAGTTTAAAAATTCCGCAACCGAAAACTATTCCAACGAGAAATTACAGAAGTATGCCAAGTATATGATACAAGGCAAACAACTTTACACGACCCACTGTAGTAATTGTCATCAAGAGAAGGGAGATGGGTTAGGCAAACTATTTCCTCCTTTGGCTAAATCCGATTATATGCTGGAAGATATCCCACGGACTATATGTGCTATAAAAAATGGACTAAAAGGAGAAATTAAAGTTAATGGTAAAACTTACAATCAGGCAATGCCTGCATTAGACCGATTAACGAATTTAGAAATAGCTGAAATTTCAACCTACATCTACAATAGCTGGGGAAATGAGACAGGGATGATTGAGTTGGAAACAGTTGAAGAATCACTCTCCAACTGTCCATAAAATTATTTCAAATATTCTTCCGCCTCAGCAATACTTTGCTTCATTTTATCGCTTACTTCTGAAATGGAAGACTTTTGATTTTTGAGATATTCAATTTTTTCTGCATCTGACATGCCTTCCATCCTTGGGTCATAATTCCGCATCCAATTCATCATGGCTTTATCCGATTCTTCCAACGCAATTATCAAATTCTGAATGTTTCCTTGCTCATTTTCATTGGCCGAATCCTGCTTAATTTTAAGCGATTTTTTCAATTTCATGATATCATCCATTTTAGGCATGACTTCATCATGAATGGCAATGGTTTCGGTTTTCAATTTCTCAACTTCTTTCTCCTTTGATTCGCAACTTAAAGCGATTACAGCAAATAATATTAAACTTACTTTCGATAAAATTTTCATGTTGGTGTTAAATGATTTAACTCAAAAAACGAAAAGTAATAAAGGAAGTTCTGAGAATTTAAATTAACCCTAGTTTGTCAAGTTGGCACTGATGCTACCGATTTGTGTCTTCACAAATCGAACTTGTAGCCATTTAGAGCTGTGAAGACACATCTCTTGGCAATAATTGAGGAATATGAAAAAGTAGAATTAAGGCAGGGTTTTATAAAAAATAGTTTTATTTTCCTCCGAGCTGTAAATGTAGCAATTGGGAAATTTATACAAATAACTACAAACTGCTAAATCCTTCATAGCGTAAAGAGCATGAAAAAATGAAAGGGAAAGTAGTGCAAAAAGCCAAACTCCGCTTGTGAAAAAAGCAATAACTAATGGAAGTAGTGAGAAAACAAAAAATGTGAAACCACATATCAAATAATATTTCTTTTTACTTAAAACGAAATCATTAGCTTGGATATTGAAACGAAAAAGATTCCAATTCCATCTAATTTTAATTGCCTTGGCCCCATAGAATTTAAAGGATACAGCATGCAAGAGCTCATGTAAAACAGGACTAATCAAAAGTGAAACCAAAAGTCCTCCAGTTAATCCTACTATCCAAATTCTATGATCAACGCTTAGCAACCCGTTACTTAAGAAAATGTAAATGGCTAGCAAAAAGCCTAAAAACAGATAAGACCAATATAACCTGGTAATGCGGTTCTTCCTTCGAATAAAAGTGGTGATAAACAATAGCCATTCGGAGCTGTCCATAATGGATAACACGTTCTTATACTGGCTCTTGTTTTTTAATAATTCTGGACTCATTTACACATAAATGTACGTGAAAATTTGCCCGAAGATTAAAGGAGTGTGTTAAGCTTTAATGAATTTTATATGTAATTGCATACAAAAAAAACAGCTATTGATATACAGCTGTTTTTTCTCACTTTTTGACTTCATTAAAATCAAAAAATCATGTTTATTTCTTTTCTTTTACAGGCTTCTCTTCTAAATCCTCCCCGTTGATTTTTGCCCTGATTTTGGTTTCCAATTCTTCCATCAATTCAGGGTTATCTAAAATTAAAGATTTCACGGAATCTCTTCCTTGTCCCAATTTGTTATCCATATAAGAGAACCAAGAACCTGCTTTCTTAATTACGTCTAACTCTACCCCTAAATCAATGATCTCCCCTACTTTGGAAATTCCTTCTCCATACATAATATCAAATTCAACTACTTTAAATGGAGGAGCTACTTTATTTTTTACCACTTTCACTTTCACGCGGTTACCCGTAATATTGTCTGGTCCTTCTTTAATACTCCCAATTCTCCTAATATCCAATCGAACAGATGCGTAGAATTTTAGTGCATTACCACCGGTTGTGGTCTCAGGGTTACCGAACATAACCCCTATTTTTTCCCTTAATTGGTTAATAAAAATACAAGAACAACCGGTTTTACTAATGGCTCCCGTTAATTTTCTTAGAGCCTGAGACATTAAGCGAGCTTGAAGTCCCATTTTGCTGTCTCCCATTTCCCCTTCTAATTCTCCTTTAGGGACTAAAGCGGCAACGGAATCAATCACTACTATATCTAGGGCACCTGAACGAATTAAATGCTCTGCAATCTCCAGTGCCTGTTCACCACTATCAGGCTGAGAAATCAATAAGTTTTCAGTATCTATCCCTAGTTTTTCTGCATAAGTCTTATCAAAAGCATGCTCGGCATCAATAATGGCGGCCATTCCACCAGCCTTTTGGGCTTCGGCAATACAGTGCATGGCCAAAGTAGTTTTACCTGAAGATTCTGGGCCATATACTTCAATCACTCTTCCTCTAGGAATACCGCCAATACCCAATGCAATATCTAAACCTAAAGATCCGGTATGAATGGAAGGAACATCCACCACCTTTTCATCACTTAACTTCATTACGGAACCTTTCCCGTAAGTTTTATCCAATTTATCAATTGTTAGTTGTAATGCTTTTAATTTTTCACTTTTTTCGCTCATCTTTAATTTTTTGTATAGGGCTTATTTGTAAATTGCTGCATCGAATTTAGCAGGAAAAGAATCAATTGCCAAATGCTTTAGCCTTGCTTTACAACTAAATTTTATGCGAAATAAATTTATTGCTGTTTTCATCATAATTTTAACATTTTTTGTTACACCCTTGATGGCTCAATTAGATAATTCTGGATTCGAACAAAAAATCGAAAAAGACAGTACCATTGAGGATCCTTTCAGCTTTTCTTTAAGAGTATTGTCTTTTAATAAAAATAATGAATACTTTAATAGAATTGTCAAAGGATATACATTGTTCGGTACTCGGTTTATTCCAAGTATAGGTTACCAACTTAGTGATCAGGTAAATATTCAGGCCGGTGTATTTCTGCAAAAAGATTTCGGGAATAACAATCTGACCTATTCCATCCCTTATTTTAGTATTTTATATGATTGGAATAACAGCCAGTTAATTTTTGGGAATTATAACGGCTCCATCCATCATAGAATGCTGGAACCCTTGGAAGATTTCGAAAGATTATTAGTTGATGCGCCTGAAAATGGTTTACAATATCTGTACAATACAAAACGGGTGTTTTTTGATGCTTGGATCAACTGGGAAAAAATGATTTATCAGAATTCCCCTTTTAAGGAAGAAGTTTCAGGTGGAATAGTAAGTCAATACGATCTTCTTCGAAAGAATGGAAATACCGCCACTCTGCACTACCAATTTAAGGGCTATCATCGTGCCGGTCAAATTGATGCGCTGAGAGGACAACCTCTGGTTACACGGTTTAACAATGCAATCGGTGCTTCTTATCATAAAAATTTTAAAACTGGTTTTATTACAGGTCAAAAATTAGAAGGCTATTTTCTACATTTTATTGATGATAGTCGGCAGTTCAGATTACCTTATACAGAAGGCTACGCTTATTACCTTAATGGCACGCTGGAAACTAAAATAGGGGATTTCATGCTGAGCTATTGGCAAGGTGATCATTTTTATTCCTACAAAGGGGGTAGGTTATACCAATCCTACACCACAGATCCTAACTCTAGGTTTTTTGAAGACGAAAGAAAATTATTAATCCTTAGGGTAATGAATGAATTTCATATTGGGGAATCCTCTACCCTTTTATTAAGGTTTGAGCCTTATTGGGACTTCAACAACCAATTATTTGAATTTTCTCACGCCATTTATTTTAATATCTTCAAGACTATTCCAATCAAAAACAAAAAGTGAAATCCATATTCAGGAAAATATTATTACTCATTATTACAATTATCATGATTTTTGTGGTGATAAAGTGGGATTTAATCCAATATGGTTGGCAACAGGCGAAAGGACAATTTTCCATTATGTTTCATGCTGAACCATTGGATTATTATTTAGAAAGCCCCTCTTTTCCAGATTCATTAAAACAAAGAATTACGCTGGTCAAGGAAGTCAAAAAGTTTGCGCAAAGCGAGTTAGGCTTTGACTCAGAAGATCAGTATAAAAAAATGTTTGACCAGCATGGCAAAGAATTGATGTGGGTAGTAACAGCTGCCTATCCTTATCAATTGGAAAGTTATGAATGGAAGTTTCCAATATTAGGTAAAGTGGCGTATAAAGGATTTTTCGTAAAGAAAGAAGCCTTAAAGTTAGAGCAAGAATTGAAAACCAAAGGCTTTGATGTAAGATTACGAACTGCAAGCGCTTGGTCAACCTTGGGTTGGTTAAACGACCCTTTGCTAAGTAATGTACTAAACTATAGTAGCGGAAGATTAGCTGAATTGATTTTCCATGAATTAACTCATGATGAAATCTTCATAAAAGACAGCGTGGATTTCAACGAGAATCTAGCTTCTTTTTTTGGGCAAGAATTCACAAAAATGTTTTTCGAAAAACAAAATGGGAAATTTGAAACTGAATATGAATCCTATTTAAACCAATTGGAGGATCGGCATCAGTTAAACCAATTTATAAGAGATTATTTACCAAAGTTCGATAGTTTATATAAAAGAATTGAAGGACTAAGTACCACTGAAAAAGAAAATAGGAAATATTATTTTATGGAAATGTTTAAAAGAAAATTAAGACAAATAAACTTTAAAAACTCAAAATATACAGAGTTTTTGAATAGTGAAGTTGAAGTCAATAATGCTTTTCTACTTTCATACAAACGTTATTCTGGTCATCAGCAATTATTAGAACAAGAATTGGAAACCCAATTTGAAAGGGACATTTTAAAAATGTTGGATTTCTACCAAAAAAACTTCAATTCTTTGTAATGCATGTATCCTTAAGTTTAATTGGATATTAAGAAATTGTTATTACCATTTTAATCGCTTAATTTATAAATATTTTTATCGAATTTAGCCTAAAATAAAAAATACAATTAACCATGGGAAACAAGCAAAGCCATAAAGTGCTTGTCGTTGATGATGAATCAGACATTCTTGAGCTATTGGAGTACAACCTCACTAAAGAAGGCTATGAGGTAAAAACAGCTCAGGATGGAAAAACGGCAGTTGAAAAAGCTCAAAAATTCCAGCCACATCTCATTCTTTTGGATATTATGATGCCCAACCAGGATGGAGTGGAAACTTGTCGCCAGTTAAGAGAAACACCAGAAGCTGCCAACGCATTTATAATTTTCCTGACGGCACGGTCTGAAGAATATTCAGAAGTCGCAGCATTTGAAAATGGTGCCGATGATTATATTACCAAGCCCATAAAGCCTCGCGCCTTGATGAGCCGTATCAATGCATATTTCAGGCGTGATGTCAAAAAGCAGAAAGACAGTAATAAAATTACCATTGGTAAATTAATGATAGACAGAACCAGCTATACAGTAACTGTGGACGGCAAACAAGTATCCTTACCCAAAAAAGAATTTGAACTATTATATTTTTTGGCTCAAAACCCCAACAAAGTCTTTAATAGAGATGATTTGTTGCAAAATATCTGGGGTTCGGACGTATATGTTTTAGCTAGGACTGTGGATGTTCACGTACGAAAAGTCCGAGAGAAAGTAGGAGATGGTTATATTTCTACCGTAAAAGGTGTTGGTTATAAGTTTGATATGGAATAAATTTGCTTTATGCTTTTTAATTCCAGAGGGGTTTCCATTTTATTGGCACTGTCAATTGGCATAGTTACGACTGCCTTCCTTAGTTTACTTGAAGGAATAAGTAACACAGCACTCATATTGACCTTTATTTTAGCCTCGTCTTCCTCCTACTTATTAATCAGCATTGTGTTGGAATTTCTCTTTTTTAAGGAAATCAATAAACTATACGAGGTATTCAACAAGCTAGGGGAAAAAGATTACTCCTTTGTAAATGATATGGAGACCCAAAAATCATTCAACCCCCTAAGAAAAATCAATCAGGAAATATTCAGCTATGCCGCCAATAAACAACAGGAAATTGATGAGTTGAAAAGAATGGCTACTTATAGGCGCGAATTTCTGGCCGATGTTTCCCATGAATTAAAAACCCCCATTTTTGCCGCGCAAGGATTTGTTTACACTTTACTGGATGGTGCTGTGAAAGACAAGAAAGTTAGGGGTAAATTCCTGAAAAAAGCTGCCAAAAGCTTAGACGGATTGGAGATGTTAGTAAATGATCTGCTCACACTTTCGCATATAGAAGCCGGGGAAATCAAGATGCATTTTGAAGAAATAGATTTATTGGCCTTAGTAGAAGATGTATTTGACCAATTTGAAGGTAAAGTTGACAAGAAAAATATTGACCTGCAATTTGATAAAACCTACGAGCCTCCCATCAAGGTAATTGCTGATTACCAACGCATTTATCAAGTAATTGTGAATTTGATATCAAATGCCATCAAATATTCCGATGAAAATACCGAAATTGTGGTCGGCTTTGAAATAACGGAAAAAGACGTGACCATCGCCATACAAGATCATGGTGCCGGAATTTCTCCTGAACATATTAAAAGGATATTCGAAAGATTTTACCGGATTGATAAAAGTAGATCAAAAGAAAGAGGCGGCACTGGCTTAGGCTTGGCTATTGTGAAACATATTATTGAGGCTCATGGATCATCCGTCTCAGTTACAAGCACAGTAGGCAAGGGGTCGTTATTCAGCTTTAAACTTCCGGTTAAAAAGGCACCTGAACCTTTAGTGTCTATAATGGAAGATGACTCGGAGGCAGAGTAAAACAACCGGGTAAATTTAAATCATTCTCATATAAATATCGATGAGGCATTATTAAAATTAAAATGTATTATAAATCATTAAAACCTTTGATTATAAAAGAGTCAGAGGATTATATTTTTATCAATAAACCACCATTTGTTTCTACTTTGGCAGACAGAAACGATACAGTGACTATATTATCATTAGTAAAAAAATATAATGAAGATTACCAAATCTGTCATCGACTGGACAAAGAAACATCAGGGGTTTTATTGGTAGCTAAAAATGCTGAAGCCTATAGAAACGCCTCTATCCAATTTGAACATCGGCAAGTTGACAAAACTTATGTTGCTATTGTGGACGGTTTACATCAATTTCAGGAAGAGACAGTGAATCTACCTTTACATACTACGGCCTCAGGGTATGTAAAAATTTCACACAGACAGGGCAAGAATGCTAAAACGATTTTTAATACAATAAAAACTTTTAAAAAACATTCATTGGTATCCTGTAAGCCAGAAACAGGTAGAATGCATCAAATAAGGGTACATTTAGCTTCTTTAAACGCATCTATTACGGGAGATGAAACCTATGGAGGTCAACCACTATTTCTTTCCTCCGTCAAAAAGAAATTCAATAAAGGGAAAGACGAAGAAGAACAACCCATAATCAAAAGATTTGCGCTACATGCCCAAATTTTAAGCTTAACGGATATAAAAGGAAAGTTCATTTCAGCTGAAGCCCCATATCCAAAAGATATAGAAGTGGCCTTGAAACAATTAGAGAAAACAAAGTAATTGTCTATCAATACGGTAAAATAACAAATATATAAATCAACAATGACTAATTCATTGTGATTTTTTTCGTAGGATGTTGTTTTTCAATTAATAAGCATCTATCTTTGTGTCCCTTTTAGCGGATAGTTCGCCCGATCATAAACGTTTACTATCTGTAAAAAGCTAATTAATAAGGAGTTAAGAACTAACAAAAAGAAAAAATAGTGGATACGCTTAGTTACAAAACCATCTCGGCAAACAAAGCAACAGTTGAAAAGAACTGGGTTGTAGTTGATGCTGCAGGAAAAGTATTAGGTAGATTTGCCAGCGATGTAGCCAAAATTCTTCGCGGTAAAAACAAACCAAATTATACGCCCAATGTTGATTGTGGTGATAACGTAATTGTTATCAATGCAGATAAAATCATAATGACTGGAAAGAAGTGGGATGATAGAGTTTACCAGCACTACACAGGATATCCTGGTGGTCAGCGTGAAACTACTCCTCGTCAGTTAAAAGCAAAATCTTCTACTTTACTAGTAGAAAGAGCTGTTAGAGGCATGTTGCCGAAAAATAGATTGGGCAGAGACTTGTTCAGAAACCTTTACGTATATGAAGGAGCTGAGCATGGTCATGAAGCACAAAAACCTAAAGTTAAAGAAATCTAAAAAATCAATAGATGGAAATTATAAACACCATTGGTAGAAGAAAAACATCTGTTGCTAGATTGTACATGCAGTCGGGCAAAGGTGCTATTACCGTTAATTCAAAAGACGTTAAGGATTATTTCCCAACTGAAATTCTTCAAGCTATCGTTAATCAACCATTTGCTACAACAAAAACTGAAGGTTCATTCGACCTAAAAGTAAATGTTGATGGTGGTGGAGTTGCAGGACAAGCTGAAGCTGTTCGTTTGGCTATCTCTCGTGCACTTTGTGAACTTGACCCTGAGCACAGACCTGCATTGAAAGCAGAAGGATTTCTTACCAGAGACCCAAGAATGGTTGAACGTAAGAAATACGGACGAAGAAAAGCAAGAAGAGCATTTCAGTTCTCTAAACGTTAATTTTTACTTAATAACAAATAAATTTAAAAACTTATGGCTAAGCTTGAGTACAACGACTTACTTGAAGCTGGTGTCCATTTCGGACACTTAACAAGAAAGTGGGATCCAAAAATGGCTCCTTACATTTTTATGGAGCGTAATGGCATCCATATCATTGACTTGAACAAAACATTGGCTGCTTTAGACGAAGCATGTCATGCAATCAAAAATCATGTTCGTTCTGGCAAAAAAGTTCTTTTTGTAGCTACAAAAAAACAAGCACAGGACATCGTAATGGAAGAGGCTAAAAGATTAAATATGCCTTATGTGGTAGATAGATGGCAAGGTGGTATGATGACCAACTTCGCTACTATCAGAAAGTCATTGAAAAAATTGGCTAACATTGATAAGATGCAAAAAGAAGAATCATATCTTAATCTTGCAAAAAGAGAAAGGTTGATGATTCAGCGTGAGAAAGAAAAGATGGAAAGAGTTTTAGGCGGTATTGCTGACTTAAACAGAATTCCTTCTGCACTTTTTGTAATTGATATCAAAAGAGAGCACATCGCAATCAAAGAAGCTCAGAAATTAAATATCCCTGTCTTTGCTATGGTGGATACTAATTCTGACCCAACTCAAGTTGATTATCCAATTCCTGCCAATGATGACGCATGGAAATCAATCAGCTTAATCTTAAAATCTTTCGGTAAAGCAATAGAAGAAGGCTTAATGGAAAGAAAACAAGAGAAAGACGATGCTAAAATGAAACAAGCTGAGGAAGAGAAAAAAGCAGTAGATGCCAAAGAGGAATCGAAAAAGGAGGAATCTAAAAAAGAAGAGACTTCTGATAAATCTGCTGAATAAATTTTCAAATGAACAATATTGAATAAATATGCAATTGAACATCGAACTCGTTTTGGTGTTCAATTTTTTATTCTAACCCATTCTAACATATACTATTAAAACTAAAATCAAATAAGCATGGCTATTACAGCACAAGAAGTAAAAAAGCTTAGAGAAATAACAGGTGCCGGCATGATGGATTGCAAAAAGGCATTGACTGAAGCTGATGGTGATTTTGACAAAGCCATTGAGTTTTTAAGAAAAAAAGGTCAGAAATTATCTGAAAAAAGAGCGGATAGAGAAACTACAGAAGGTAATGTATTCATCAAAACCAATGATGATCAAACTCAGGCATTCTTGATTTCTTTAACCTGTGAAACTGACTTCGTTTCTAAAAATGAAGACTTCCAGAAATTTGGTCAAGAAATCATAGAGAAAGTAGCGGCTGAAAAACCAGCTGACCTAGAAGCTTTGAAATCTTTGCCTTATGAAGATATCACCATAGGTGAAAAAGTTATTGAAATGGTAGGTAAAATCGGTGAAAAAATCGAAATCAGCCACTATGAGACTTTAACAGGTGAAAAAGTTGTGTCTTATGTACACGCTGGTGCTAAACTAGGTGTTTTGGTTGCATTGAAAAATACAGGTGGTGTTGATGTTACGGATGCTGGTAGAGATGTAGCAATGCAAATTGCTGCGATGAACCCTGTTGCCGTTGATAAAGATGGAGTTGACGCTACCACAATCGAAAAAGAAATCGAAATAGGAAAGGAAACCGCTCGCCAGGAAGGTAAGCCGGAAGAAATGTTGGAGAAAATTGCTACTGGTAAATTGAACAAATTCTTCAAAGAACATACTTTGTTGAGCCAAGCATTTGTTAAGGACAACAAAACTTCTATTGCTCAATACTTAGATTCAGTTAACAAAGGAATGACCGTTACTGAATTCAAAAGAGTAGCGATTGGATAAAATAGATTTTAGAATCTAGATTTAAGATTCAAGACAATAGATAAAGCCTTTGGATGATATATTCAAAGGCTTTTTTTTAAAGATGAATTCTGAAAATACTGTAATTATAGGCCTTATCAACTACTCCCTTTTGAAGATTTTTTCACCTTCAAATTTAAGTGAGACATCAGGAGCTTTCTAGCAAAAGTTTGCGCAAAAACACCCAAATCGAAGGGATTTCTTCACTTATTTCAGAAGCTTTTCTACCGTGTCTGCTGGAATAGACCTCAAATCCTCCTCAGTATCGATATCAGTTAATTCCTCCAATAAAGAATATTGCAAATTCAGTTTATTGAAATCTTGAATTGTATCGGTAGCAACGCTTTCAGTACTCCATTTTTTACCAGCAAAAAGCTCAGGGATCAACCGGTTCATGCCCAGTAGATAATACCCTCCGTCATTACTTGGCCCTAATACTGCATCTTGAGTTTTCAGGCTTTCAAAGGCTTGCTCTATAATTTCTGCATCTAAAGCGTAGCAATCACTACCAATAATACAAACTGATTCGTACCCGCTCTCAAAAGCATCTTCAAAAGCAGATTTCATTTTAATTCCCAAATCAGGGGAAGGATTCTGAAGAAACTTATAAAAAGGCGGATGAATTGACCATATATCATTTTGATCTATGAAAGAAGAATAATAAATGGCTTTATCTACATTTATTTGCTCGGTGACTTCTTTTGTTCGCACCAACATATTTTTATAAAATCTCAATGCTTTTTCATCTCCAATAGTGGCTGCTAACCTGGTTTTGCATTTGCCTAATTCGGGATTTTTAACAAAAATGATCAGTAAATTATTGTTAATCATAAATTTTTATTCCTTTTCCTGTCTCTAACCATTTGCCCCATCGCTTATTGTAGGTATGTACGCTATCAGTGATCTCTCCATTCTGATTTACCACATCCATGTCTTCATTTTTCCATTGGAAGATACCGCCATACATATTACTTACATTTTTAAAACCGGCTTCCTTTAACTCCTCCCCTATTTTCTCGCTTCTGTATCCTACTGAACAGTAAACGATTATTTCCTTGTCCTTGGGTATGTTATTAACTTGAGCAATGTTAAATCGGTCATAATCAATAAATTGGGCATTTGGTAGATGGCTTACGCTGTATTCTTTTGCGGACCGTGTATCCAAAATCACTACATCCTCTTCATTAAGCTTTTTTTTCACTTCTTGAGGTTGAACAAGTGGAACTGTATTTTTATAAAGTGATTGAAGCTTTTGGTCATAAGTCTGCTGACCACAAGCCACTAAGGATTGTAGAAATGATAATAACATGATATTGAGCCATATTTTAAGCATAAAGTTGTCTGTTAGTTTTAATTTTGTTGATAAGTTCAAATACGATAAAAATCATCAAAGAGATGTATTCCACTACCACTATCCCTAAATGTTCTTGGAATCCTAATTGATTATAACCCCAATAAGTAAAGAATTGATTATAACCCCAATAAGTAAAGAATACCAAGAAACTCCATAAAACAGGAAATTTATAATGACTTAATATTCCCAAGACCAATATTGGCAAAACATACCAAGGATGAACCGTAGTAGCAAAAAGAAAATATATCATATAAGTCCATAACATTCTTTCAGGTAGTTTCATCTTTGAAGATGCCAAAATATTGAATATTACCATTCCAGAAAATGCAATAATTCCCATTAGGGGACCAGCTGTTCCAATAATATTATAGCCCTTAACTGTAAAACCAATTTCTCGAACTAAATAATACAAGCTTGCATTAAATTCGAAATTCTGAAAATAGAGAGAAGTACTGGTAGATATTCCTTTCAGTGCATCTGAAAATAAAAATGGTAAAAAAGTGATAGCTGCCACTAAACATGCTAATAGAATAAACTTGATGTATTGCTTTAAATTCAGCTTTCTAAAAAAGCTTGCAAGCAATAAGAGTGGTAGGAGCTTGAAGCTAATAGCCAAGCCTAATGCCAATGCACTTTTACTGGATCGGTTTTTTTCAAATTCATAAATTGCCCATAGTAGAAAGAGAATCACAAAGGCTTCAAAATGCAGATTTCCACTTAATTCTAAAATCACTAAAGGATTGAATGCATAAAGAATCAAAAGTTTTGGATCTTTCCTATATTGTTTTAAAACTTTGGTCAATAAAATTAATGAACCTATTTCAGCCAAAATGATAAATAATCGAATGGTAATAATGCCCAAAGTGGTATTTTCAAAAACTGCCCCAACCGCAAAAATCAGTTGATTAAGTGGCGGGTAAATACTATAATAATTGGGAGAGTTAAGTTGAGCATATAATTCAGCGCTTAAAATATTCTGCCTTGCTAATTCAGAAGGTAAAAAAGCATAAGCATCAATTCCTTCCCACCATAATTTACCATCCCAAAGAAAACGATATACATCCTCTGATAAATTAGGAGTTAATAGCAGCAAAAGTAGCCTAAAAAGAATTCCTAAGGCAATAAGTTCTTTTATTGAGAAATGCTTTTTTTGATTAGCTAAAAACAGATAAAGTACGAAAAGCACTATATATTGTACAATCAAATGAAAGCTTTCGTATCGGAAAGTAAAATAACTGATATTAATGAGCAATACACCCATTAACAGTAATCCAATATACTTACCTAAAAATTTCAACTTATTTGATTTGTGGTTTCACCGAATGGTAAAATACCATTAAAAATCCCAGCATCAACATCAGATGGAAAATAATTAAGCCATAATCACCCAATTGAATACCCAAAAATATAGCAAAAGCAAAATATACGGCCAATAGTATTTCTAATATGCTCAGCCAGCTAAATTGCAATTTGATGTATTGGTTATCTTTCCAGCTTTTATTTTTGTCTGAAATATTAAATTTCGGAGTACGTATAAAAGCAGATTTAAATCCCAGTAAACCTTCTGCCACTGCTAGGGCATTATGCAATGATAAACCCATTGAAACGGTAATAAAAAGCGGAAAAGTTTTAAAGAAATATTTACCGTACTTTTTTCCTTTCATTAAGTGTTTATTAGCTACCCAATAGAAAATGGCGATCGAGAAAAAGCCTAATAAAAATACACTTCCAATTTGAAATAATAGTGCCAATTCAGGATGAATACTCTTTATCCAAAGCATAGGAACGCTAAGCAAAGCAGTTATTAAAATGGCAATAAAAATGGAGCTATTGAATAGATGAAAAAAGGCATGCAGTTTATTGGAAAAGCCAATAGGCGCGCTCAACACTTTAAAGAAGTTCTTCCTTGCTGTTTCTGCACCTCCTTTATTCCATCTGAACTGCTGAGATTTAATAGCGGGCATGATGATGGGTAATTCTGCAGGAGATTCTACATCTTCTCTGTATAAGAATTCCCAACCTTTCAATTGCGAACGATAGCTTAGATCCAAATCCTCTGTCAAAGTATCTGCCGACCAACCGCCTGCATCTTCTATTGTCTTTTTACGCCAAACTCCACCCGTTCCATTAAAATTAATAAAAGAGCCTGCAGTATTTCGACCGACTTGTTCTACTGTGAAATGCGCATCCAAGCCAAAAGCCTGTAAACGAGTCAAGAGCGAGTAATCCTTATTGACATGTCCCCATCTGGTTTGCACTACTCCTACTTTTTCATTCTGGAAATGAGGAATAGTAGCTTTCAAGAAGTGAGCTTGGGGAAGAAAATCAGCATCAAAAATGGCAATGAATTCGGCATCTGTTATTTCCATACCATATTTTAAGGCACCAGCTTTAAAATCGACTCTTTCAGGCCTTCTGATCAATTCAATATTCTTTCCTAATCCCTTCCATTGATCTACCTTGTCTTGTAACATTGCAGTAGTCTCATCTGTGGAATCGTCCAATAACTGAATTTCCAATTTATCATTGGGGTAATCTAAATTGCAAACAGCATCCACCAATCTATTTACTACATATTTTTCATTAAAAATAGGCAACTGAACACAAACTTTAGGGTATGCCCCATCCATTGGAGGTGTTTTTACGACCTGACCCTTCAGTTTCTTTTTAGCTTTTAAATAGTGATAGGTCAAGTGTAATTGTCCTAAGCTAAAAAAGAAAATAAACAATAAGCTAAGCCCATAAAGTACGATAATAATCCACTCCCAAGTCATGCTCATAAATATTTAAAAATCGTATATAATATTTTATATCCTGCCATTACAGTTCCGTAAACTGTGCCTGAAACCTTAGATTTTCCTATTCGGTTCCTATAAGCCATGGGCACTTCAGTGCATTTTAATTTTAATTTAGCCGCTTTCACCTGCATTTCTACCGTCCAACCAAAAGTTTTGTCCAGCATCTCAATCTGCATCAAACTATCCCAACGAATAGCTCTGAATGGGCCTAAATCAGTGAATTTATAGCCGTAAAATAGCCTGATCAACCTAGTAGCCAACCAATTGCCAAAAACTTGAGGAAAAGTCATGCTACCTCCTTCTCTTTCTCCTAAAGCTCGTGAGCCAATTACCATATCCATTTGATCTTCTAAAATAGGTTTTACCAACTCAGGTAATTGCTCAGGATAATCGGAATAATCAGCATCCAAAAAAACAATGATATTAGGCTTTGTATTTTTTTCATTTACATATTCAATCCCTTTTAAACATGCATTGCCGTACCCCTTTTGAGGTTGATCCAAAACAGTAGCCCCTTCCCTTTCAGCAGCTATTCGGGTGTCATCTGTTGAAGCATTGTTTACTACCACAATTTCCTCCACCCAATCCTTTGGAATGGCATTTATCACCTTCCCAACAGCATTTTCTTCATTAAAGGCCGGAATAATTACTACTATTTTTGAATCCATCTGTTTAATTAGACTGCAAAAGTACGAATTCGCTACTGTTAATATGTCTCAGGATAGACAAAATTCTATAATAAAGTGGAAAAAATGTCAGTCTATAAATTTGAATCTTGCCAATATGGCTCAGCCATTTAAACATTTTTGATTGGAACAGGTTTTGATGTTGATACATCGATTATTAAAATTCAGAACAACCATGAATTTACTTAAAAATAAAGACGTATTAAGAAGCTTATTATTTCAAGGTGACCAATTGAATACATTGGCTGGAGGTGTAGCAAAAATCGATTTCAATATTGAAAATCAACCTGATGGGTTTTTGATAGTAGTGAATGCTCCTGGTATTGAGGCTGAACAACTTAAGGTAATATCAGATCAAAGTTCACTTCAAGTATTTGCTACTTTGAACCACCCTGCTGAAAATCATGGTGTGATGATTCCGCTTTTTTATAGAAAAGTGCAATTGCCAGCTTTTGCCAATACAGATGAAGTAGATGCCGTTCACCATGATAATAGATTGGAAATATTTGTACCTATAGGAAAAAATAGCGCAAGCAGCAAAAAGGAAATAAATATCAAACAAATATAAACCTGCGTGTAGATAAACTTATCTGCATTGAATTACTTGAAAAATCGAAATCCTCTTCTTGAATCCGAAGAGGATTTTTTACTTACAATGTCTAAATCCGATAATTCAAATCGGGGATTCTATTCAGTCCTTCTATCAACTCATTGCTTGGATTAACTTTATATTTTCTATTGCATGTATTGCTTTAAATTGGTTCCCATAGCAATAGCTTTAAAATCTTTATCATGATGATAAAGATAAACACCAGAATTTATAGCATAGGCAGTAATCAAACAATCATAACTTTTTCTGACCGTTATTCCTGCTTTTCTTAAATTAAAATATATTTCAGCTGCTTCTTGTGAAATTAGAAAAGGGTCAATTCTTAGTTTCACCAATCCATACAATAAATCTCTTAATTTATTAAAATCTTTTTTGTGTTTTACAGCTTGTAGAATTTCTTGATATATTGGAGGGCAAATACAAACTTTATCTTCTTTGAGCAACTCAAGTACTTTGCTTTTGATTTTCAAATCAGCACCATTAAGAAAAATAATCCAAATGCTTGTGTCAATTAGCACCATTTCAGTCCGCTCTCATTTCATCCAAATCGCCCTCCCAAGTTACTTTACCAGCCAAAGCAGCTAATTCATCTCTCTTGATCTTTTTTAAGTAATTTTCTAATGCCTTTTGAACTGCAGCTTTTTTAGTCCTGATTTTTCCCCTTTGCATAATCTCATCAATCAAAGTAGCCTCAATTTCAATATTAGTTCTCATTTTATTGCATTTTTTACACCAAAATAACGAATTATATACACAAAAAATTCAAACTTCACCAAAATTTTAAACTTTAGGAAAGTTGAGTTGGAAAATCCATCAAGTCAAAATCCGATAATTCAAATCAGGGATTCTATTGAGCCCTTCAATCAATTCATTGCTCGGATTTACTTTATATTTTCTGCTTTTAGTCTCTACTTTATAGCCATTAACTTTGTCTTGTAATTCAAGCATCACTTCACATTCTCCTTTAAAAGTCTGACACAGATTATCCAATTCTACAATTAAATCTTCGGTAATGGCATTCAAATCTATACTGATGGCTAAACTCTTAGTGCGTTTATCTCTTAATTCTGATAAAAGCTCTACTTTGCTTATTTTAAACTCAAGCGCTTGGTCTCCCCATGGTTTTTTGCCCACTCTCCCAGAAACAAAAATAAACCAGCCGTTTTCATAAAATTGCTTATTAGCTAAATAATCATCTCCAAACATAAAGAAAGTGAAAGAACCACCATAATCTTCCAAGGTTAAAGTACCAAAAGGTTTACCTGTTTTGGTTTGCCTGTGGGCTACTGAAGTAACAATCCCTCCTACCTTCACTTCATTTTTGGAAGCCAAACTTTCCAGATCATTCAGCTCAGAAACTTGCGTATTACAGAAGCTTTCCATTTCGAATTTATATTCATCCAAAGGATGACCTGAAATGAAAAGACCTACTACCTCCTTTTCAATATTCAACTTCTCCAATTCGGAATAAGGTTCCATTTCAGCTACCCTAGGAGGTGGAATGGCCACTCCCCCTTCACCACCAAACAAAGAAGTCTGCGCACTATCCTTTTCATGTTGCAACTTTTGAGCGTACTTAATGATTTTCTCAATCAGTGTACCCTCTCCATTATCAGAAGTTAAAAATTGCTTTCTATGATATTCCTTAAAGCAATCAAATCCACCTGCCATCGCTAAGGCTTCAAATGTTTTTTTATTGACGCTTTTCAAAGGGATTCTTTCAGCAAAATCAAAAATGTCCTTGTACTGTCCATTGGCTTTCCGTTCTTCAATTATACTTTCGACAGCGGCCGAACCAGCGCCTTTTATGGCGGCCAAACCAAATCGGATTTGACCATTTTCATTTACTGTAAAACCTGGATTTGATTCATTCACATCTGGCCCCAACACTTCTATACCCGCACGTTTACATTCCTCCATAAAGAAAGTTACATCCGTGATTTGGCCCATATTATTGCTCAACACAGAAGCCATATATTCAGCAGGGTAATGAGCCTTTAAATAAGTAGTTTGATAGGCAACCCAAGCATAACAAGTGGAGTGAGATTTATTAAATGCATAAGCGGCAAAAGCTTCCCAATCCTTCCAAATCTTCTCTAAAACATCTTTAGAATGTCCTTTTTCAGCTCCTTGATTAATAAATTTTGGCTTCAATTCTTCAAGCAAGGCAAAGATTTTCTTACCCATTGCTTTTCGTAAAACATCTGCCTCACCTTTGGTAAATCCTGCTAACTTCTGCGAAAGCAACATCACCTGCTCCTGATAAACCGTAATACCATAGGTTTCTTTCAAATATTCCTCCATTTCCGGAAGGTCATAGCTGATTTCCTCCAAGCCATTTTTACGCTTAACGAAATTAGGAATATACTCCAAAGGCCCTGGACGGTAAAGGGCATTCATGGCAATTAAATCTGAAAATTCAGTGGGTTTTAATTCCCTTAAATATTTCTGCATTCCAGGGGATTCGTATTGGAAAATCCCAACTGTCTCCCCCCTTTGGAAGAGTTCATAAGTTTTTTGGTCATCTATCGGAAAAGCATCAGGATCCAATTTCACCCCATGTCTTTCCTCCACAATCCTAACTGCATCTTTGATAAGTGTAAGGGTTTTCAAACCCAAGAAATCCATCTTTAAGAGTCCGGCATTTTCCACCACTGCATTATCAAATTGCGTGCAGTACATATCCGAATCCTTGGCCAAAGCAACCGGAACGAATTTGGTAATATCATCAGGTGTGATAATAACGCCACAGGCATGGATGCCTGTATTTCTTACCGAACCTTCCAAGACCCTAGCTTGATTAATTACTTTAGCGGAAGCATCATTAGCTTTAGCTAGATTCAATAATTCTTCGGCTTTACCTATAGCTTCTCCGTTATTTTTAAGTTTAGCCGAAAGTTTCTTTTTATCAGATGCTAAATCAAAAAGTGCCTTTAATTTGATATCCGGGACTAATTTAGCAATTCTATCTGCATCCATTAATGGTAATTCCATTACTCTGGCTGTGTCACGAATGGCAGATTTTGCTGCCATAGTACCATAAGTGGTAATTTGTGCTACCTGATTTGCGCCATATTTTTCAATCACATAATCGATTACTTTCTGTCTTCCATGATCGTCAAAATCAATATCAATATCGGGCAATGATACCCTGTCTGGATTTAGGAAACGCTCAAATAGCAAATCATACTTAATTGGGTCAATATTGGTAATTCCAATGCAATAGGCTACAGCAGAACCTGCGGCAGAACCCCTGCCCGGACCAACAGAAACACCCATTTCCCTTGCTGCCGTGGTGAAATCCTGCACAATCAAGAAATATCCAGGATAACCTGTTCTTTCAATGGTTTCTAGTTCGAAATCCAATCGTTCTTTGATTTCATCAGTGATTTCAGGATATCGTTTTTTCGCACCTTCATAAGTTATATGACGCAAATAGGCATTTTCCCCCCTATTGCCTCCGTCCTCTGCATCTTTTGGGTCGATAAATTCATTCGGAATATCATATTTCGGCAAAAGAACATCACGAGCTAATTCAAATCCTTCAATTTTTTCTGCAATTTCTGCTGTACAAGCTATTGCTTCAGGATAATCAGCAAAAAGCTTTTTCATTTCATCCGGAGTCTTGATGTAGAATTCGTCATTAGGTAAACCAAAACGGTATTCTCGTCCTCTTTTACCTACATATTTTTTAGGCTTTCCTTGCTCTCCCGTTGTCTCTCCATCTTTTACGCAAAGTAGAATATCCTGAGCTTCGGCATCTTCTTTATTAGTGTAATAAGTATTATTGGCGGCAAAATATTTTACATCATACTTTTTGGCAAATTTTAATAATACCTCATTTACCTTTTGCTCTTCCGGAATACCATGTTGATTTAATTCTATATAAAAATCATCCCCAAATTGTTCTTTCCACCACACAAATGCTTCTTCAGCTTGGCTTTCACCAGCATTTAGAATTAAAAAGGGAACTTCTCCCCACAAACCACCGGTAGTCGCTATGATATTTTCTTTGTACTGAACCAAAACCTCCCTATCAATACGAGGGACATAATAAAAACCTTCAACAAAAGCGATAGAAGAGAGCTTTGCCAAATTATGGTAACCTGCTTTATTCTTAGCTAATAAGACTGTTTGAAAACCGTCATCCTTATTCTTTTTATTATTTCTATCCTGTGTAAGAAAATATTCGCAACCTACAATGGGTTTGACTCCTGTCTTGTTGGCCGCAGTCACAAAATTGTAAGCCCCCATCATATTGCCGTGGTCAGTCATAGCAATAGCCGGCATTCCCAATTCTTTCGCCTTATTAAGCATGGAAGGTATTTCCGTGGTTGATTGCAAAATGGAAAATTGGGTATGACAATGCAAATGGATAAATGAAGTATCCGATAATTCTGATATGTCTGCATTCTTGGCTTGCTTTAAGGCATCAGCAGCTGCTTTTTCTTCATTCTTGGAGCTGGTAGCAAAATTTGCCACATCCAGTTTAGGCGGTTCGTATTGGATGGCTTCAATCGGGGTTTCGCCCAATGGTTTCACTACATTTTCCGAAATCAGACCGAAGAAACATTTAGCAGTGGCATCCACATCATAAGCCGCATCATGGGCATCTGCAAAATCTTGACCAAATAATTTTTTATGAAGCTCAGTTAAGGTAGGCCATTTGTACTGTCCTCCTCTTCCACCGGGAATTTTACAGAAATTAGTACCTTCATCCTTGGTATCGATTATAGGCTTTTCAGTTAATGTTTCCGCTGACAATTCTTTTCTTAGCATTTCGGCTCCCATAATGGAAATATCAAAACTGATATTATGACCGACCACCACATCGGTTTTTTCCAAAATGGTTTTGAATACTTCCAAAACTTCAATTAGTGGCTTACCTTCTTTTTGTGCTCTTTCGGTAGAAATTCCATGCACTTTTTCCGCATTATAAGGAATATCATATCCTTCTGGCTTGATAATGTGGTTCTGCGCATCCAAAAGCTCCCCATTGGCTCCGTGCAATTGCCATGCAATCTGCACACAACGTGGCCAATTATCAGCATCGCTTAAAGGAGCATTGTAATTTTTAGGTAAACCAGTGGTTTCGGTATCGTATATTAAGTACATAAAATTCTTACTGAGAAGGTGGTGTAATTCAGAGTTTGAAATTAGCGAAAGACGCTAAGAATGGAAAGACAAAAAATGGAAAAAATTTTGAAATTACGAGCTACTAAGCCTTGTAGTTATTTTTAGGTTACCAGCTTCGCTTAATGGTGAATCTATACTTCAATATTATATTCCTTTCTATCTTTCCTTAGATTCCATGCACTGGGCTCTTGCCATTAATCTAAAACAAGCTAAAAGTGCTCAATTGATCAATAAAGTGCATAATAACACCTGGCCAAATGGCTACAGTTATTATGATACCATACAAAGCACCAAATAAGTGAGCATCATGGTTCACATTATCACCTTGTCTTTTGCCTTGGTAGTAGGAATAAATAATATAAATCGCCCCAAAAATAAAGCCTGGTAAGCATAATAATCCATACAAACACAAATCGGTCATAGGGTTGAATAGAATACTGCTGAAAACAACTGCCGAAACTGCGCCCGATGCTCCCAAAGCATTATAATTCGGGTTTTCCTTATGTTTAATCAGGCTAGGAATATCAGAAATTACAATGGCTGATAAATAAAGCCCAACATACAGCAAAGTACCATAATTGGTCAGTTGATTAAAATAATACTCCACTGCATCTCCAAAGAAATACAAGGTCAGCATATTGAAAATTAAATGCACATAATCAGCATGCAAAAACCCCGAGGTTATTAGTCTGTAATATTGCTTTCTGTACACAACCTGATAAGGATTAAACATCCATGCATACATCCGAGAAGGATTACTAAAAGCTGGAATACTAATAATACAGGTAACTATGATGATGATTAAGGTAGTACTCATTATTGTTCTCTATTGATTAGATAGTTGAAAAAATCTTTAATGATGGCTTTCTTTTCAGCTGGCGCATCTATATCTTCCAAATTTTTAAAAGCTTTTTCAAAATATTCATTCATTTTAATTTCAGTCAGCTTTTTAATATTAAGTTGATCATAAATACTCTTGACTGCAGTTACTTTTTCTTCTTTATTAAAATCTTGAGCTTTAAGCCACTGATTGAGCTCCAAGGAATTTTTACCTGTAGCCAATTCTTTGGCTTTAATTAACAAATAAGTTTTTTTATTGGCAATGATATCTCCTCCTACTTGCTTACCGAATTTATCTTGGTCAGCATAAACATCCAGCAAATCATCCATCAATTGAAAACCAATTCCAGCATTGACACCCATTTGATAAAGCAAAGCTTGATCGGCTTCATTGTCCATAGCCAGAATACCTCCATATTCAAGACTGAAGCCTAAAAGCACGGCAGTTTTCAATCGTATCATTTCAATATAATCATCCTCATGCACCGTTTCCTGTTCTTCAAAATTCATGTCAATCTGCTGTCCTTCGCAAACTTCAATAGCGCACTGGTTAAATTTTTGTAATATTTCAGTCAATTTTGCTGTAGGTGCATATTGGATAATTTGTTGATAGGCTTTTACCAGCATCACATCTCCAGAAAGAATTGCCACAGGGTTATTCCATTTTTCATGCACCGTTTGCTTTCCTCTTCTTAATGGTGCATTGTCCATGATATCATCATGCATTAAAGTGAAATTATGAAAGATCTCAACCGCCAATGAAGCCGGTATTACTTCCGTTAGATCATCCTTATACAATTGATAAGATAACAGACTTAAAAGAGGACGCATCCTCTTTCCGCCCAGTGACATAATATATCTAATTGGCTCGTAAAGTTCTTGAGGCTTGTCTCCAAAATTTTCTTTTTCAATAGCAGAGTTAATGGAAACTATATATTCTTTGATGGATTGATTCATTGAGCAATAAAATTAAAAGCTTAAAGATATGGGAATAAAAAGGGATATAAAAAGTAAATTTTATAGGTGGGAAATAATTAATACTGAACCTATTTATTCTCAATTTCTATTAAACATGTCAGCTTTACTTACATTATCCTTTTAGTTTCCGGTCGGTGTGCCACCGTTCGCAGTACAATCCATGGTTTGTGGCACACCAACCATTTAAATCTTGATTGATAACCTGACAGGTTTAACTTCCTTCACCATGCTTACATATTTTCAATCAAACCACTGCAAATTTTGCTTATTTCCTCTATTGATTTCTTTAAGAAGAAAAGACTTAAAAGGGAAACTAAAATAATTAATAGAATATATTGATAACTCAATTAGAAATATCAATGGAAACTTTTAGGAGTGACGTTGCGATTCAATTTTTTCAAACTTACCTTTGTCATTCAATTCCACATGAGGAATTAAATCTGCCTAAAATCAGTTTAAATACATTTTTTTTAAATATTGTTCATGTAAAATTATCAGAAAATTAATTCGTGTACTAACAACTTCAAATGTATTTTACCGTTGGCAGAAATAGAGATAAAAGAGTTTATAAATAGTTTTTTTAAACCATAATTAAAATAATAGAATATGTCATTAGTAGGAAAAAAAGCACCAGTATTTAAGTCAGGAGCAGTAATTAATGGAGAAGAAATCGTAGAAGAATTTTCTTTGGAGCAGTACATTGGTCAGAAAGACGTGATGTTCTTCTTTTACCCAAAAGATTTCACTTTCGTTTGCCCAACTGAGATATTGGCTTTCCAAGAAAAATTAGCTGAGTTCGAAAAAAGAGGTGTAGCGGTAATCGGTGCATCAACTGATACTGAAGAAACTCATTTAGCTTGGTTATTAACTCCGCAAGAAGAAGGTGGTATCGAAGGCGTTACTTATCCATTGGTTGCAGATGCTTCTAAAACTATTGCCAATAACTTTGGCGTTTTAGCAGGTGACTGGAATTACAATGAAGAAGGTGAATTAATCTTCGAAGGAACTCCAGTAGCTTTTAGAGGAACTTTCTTGATCGATAAAGAAGGAATCGTTCGTCATGAAACCATCAATGATTTACCATTAGGTAGAAATATCGATGAGATGTTAAGAGTAGTTGATGCATGGCAACATGTTGAGAAATTCGGTGAAGTTTGCCCTGCTAACTGGGAAGAAGGAAAAGAAGCTATGGAAGAATCAAGAGAAAGCGTTTCTTCTTACTTAGCTAAAAATAAAAAATAATTTCAATTGATTTAGTAGTTTAAATCCTGCTCGGGAAACTGAGCAGGATTTTTTTTTGTTTTATGGAAAACCGGTCTGACTACCGTCTTACCTTGAAGTGCTGCTTAGATCAGACGGTAGTCAGACCGAATAAAAATTAAAGCAACACAAAATCCAGAATCTATCAACCAAGATTCTATCTGCAATAAAAAAAGAAAGCTCATCCGAACTTTCCTTTTCTTATTGACCAGTCTGACCCTTAGTGCTGTCCTATTGAACTACCAATTTCTGATTACAATTAAACTGAGCTATTAGACGGTTTTGAACCGTAAAACCGCCCTGAATATTTTGGGTTTGTAACTCAGATTTTGTTCATTTCATGTTTAACAAAACTCCTTTTCTTATTGGCCGGTCTGACTTCGGTGCTGACCTAATGACCTGCTAAATCCAGATCAGAGCTTATTCATTTCCTGTTTGACAAAACTCATCAATTCACTAATATTGTTTTTGCTGAAATCAAATTTAATATCAGCTGCTTCATACACCTCAGGGATTGAACGGGTATAGCCCATTTTCAAGGCTTTCATATAGGATTCTAATCCTTTTTTTGGATTTGTTTTATAGTTTTTCCAAACAGCCACTGCACCTAATTGCGCCATTCCATATTCTATATAATAAAATGGCACTTCATATAAATGCAACTGCTTCTGCCACAAATTATCCTTGAATTTCTCCAAACTTGACCAATCGGTTATGGAATCAGAAAAATCATCTAAAATATCATTCCAAGCTTTGGTTCTTTCTTCTACTGTATGTTCAGGATTTTCATATATCCAATGTTGAAATTTATCGATAGTAGCCACCCAGGGCAAGGTCTCAATAATGCCTTGTAAATGCTCTGTTTTGGCTCTTTTTAAATCCTCCTCATTATTAAAAAACACATCCCAATAATCTAGCGTGATCAATTCCATACTCATGGAAGCCAATTCCGCTACTTCTGAAGGCGGGTTTTTAAAATCAGTCAACTCCAAACCGTTCATAAGGAAAGAATGCACTGCATGCCCTCCTTCATGCAAAAGTGTTACCATATCACGCAAAGTGGAAGTGGCATTCATAAAGATGAAAGGAACTCCGGTTTCAGAAAGTGGATAATTATAACCACCTGGTGATTTTCCCTTTCGGGAATCCAAATCCATATGTTTCATTTCCACCATTTTGGTCAAGCAATCACCTAAAAATGGATCTAATTCATTGAATACTTGAATGGTCTTCTGCGTTAAATCATCCGCTCCACTAAATGGCTTTAAAGCTTCTTTTCCGGAAATATCCACCGCCTTATCCCACGGACGTAAAGTATCCAATTCCAATTTTTCTTTGCGCTCTTTGGCAATATCGTTCAGTAAAGGAACAACCTCGGATTTCACTGATTCATGAAAATCGAAGCAATCTTGGGGGGTATAGTCAAAGCGCCCCATAGAAGCGAACATATAATCTCTAAAATTATCAAAACCTGCATTTTTCGCCACTTCGGTCCTTAATTTTACGAGTTCTGTAAATAAATCATCCAGCTTTTCTTTATCCGCTAATCTCCTAGATGAAATTTTATGATAAATCTCCTCTCTTAGTTTTCTGTCTGTTGACTGTAATTTTACCGCTGCTTGCTGTAAGGTTAATTCCTTTCCATCATGCTCAATATCCATGGCACCGGAAATTGCTCCATATTTTTGAGAAAGACTGGAGATTTCCGTTTCCAATGGTATATTTTCCTCTCTAAATATTTTCACATCTTTCTCCATCTCACGGATCATAATGTTATAACCTTCTTTTTCCCTTATGGCTGATAAATATGGAGAAGCCAAAGCTTTTCTATTCAGTTTATCACTGTATGGAGCAATATGAGGTTGAATATTGCGAACGAAATCTTCAAATGAAGCAGCTAATTTTTCGTCACTGGTATCGCAAGTCATTTTGATATAGCGCCAAGCCATATCTTCCGAAACCACCGCTTCCAATTCACTTAGATTGCCAAACCAATTGATCAATTCTTCATCAGAATTGATATCTTGATTTAATAATTTTTCAAAATAAGGTTTTAATTTTTCCCAATCTTTTACTTTAAAATCCTTGGGTAAAAATTGTCTTTCTTTTATCTCGAATTCCATGATTAGTATTTAAATGATTTTAATAGATCACTTTTATGTATCTTTTTTTTAATAACTCTACTTTGTCAGTTTTACTCCACTTATTCATCAAGGCTTTCGGTCGGTGTGCCACCGACCGAGGTAGATATAATGGTTGGTGGCACGCCAAACTTTTAAACCTGGCAGAAAAACTTTGGGGTTTTCAATTCATTAGAATGCCTGTATTAGGATTTATCTTATTTTGAAGCAAATGAAACCCTCAAGGTTAAAAAAAAAGAGGACAAATTGCCCTCTTCCTATTTTACTTAAATAAAACTTTAAAGTTTTAGCCAATTTCAATTTTCACATCAGCTGATGTAGGATGGCCTACACAATTTAAAACGAATCCTTCTTCTTTTTCAGCATCAGATAAACCTTCATCTTCATCCATATGAACAGTTCCCGATAATAGTTTACCTCTGCAGGCAGTGCATAAACCACTTTGACAGGAGAATGGTAAATCAATATCCATATCCAAGGCTGTTTCCAAAATGGTTTTATCAGCAGGCACAGGAAATTTATATTCATCTCCGTCAAAAAGAATAGTGACTTCGTATTCATCTCCTTGGGTTTCTTCCCCACTCTTCTTTTCCGCTTTATCAATAGTACCTTGAACGAAACTTTCTTTAAATACATTGGCTTTATCTACACCAAAGTTCTCAAGATATTGCTCAACATTCTTCATCATTCCTTCAGGACCACACATTAAATATTGCGTTTTATCATTTCCCCAATTAGGAATTCTGTCCAATATTTTCTTCAACATTTCTTCATTCAAAAGACCGGATTCCCCTTGCCAGTTGATGGGTGCATCATCCAATACGTGAATAACATGCATTCTACCTTCATAAGTATCTTCTAATTCATCAAATTCCTTTTTGAAGATAACAGACTCCAAATTTCTATTGGCATAAATCAAAGAGATGATACTGTCAGGCTCAGCATGTAGAATCGATTTAGAAATCCCCATCATAGGCGTGATGCCACTACCCCCTGCAAACATTATTAAGTGACGCTTTTTATTGGCATCCACCGTGGTAGTGAAATTACCCATTGGTTCCAGAACTTGAAGCTTGTCACCTGCCTTTAAATTATCATTGAGGTGATTGGACATTTTACCATTCTCCACTCTTTTGACGGTAACGGCAGGATATTCATCCACTAAAGGAGAAGTACATAAAGAATAAGCTCTTCTTACACTTTCTCCATCAATATCAGTAATTAGTGTTAAGAATTGTCCTGCAGTGTAGGAAATTTCCCATTCCGGCTTTTCAAATTCAATTACAATAGCATCAGCTGTTGCATTGATTACCTGTCGAACTGTTAATTCTTTATATCGGTTAGATTTTTTTTCTTCTTTATTTTCTTTCTTTTTGAAAAAATTAAATGCCATGCTTTTTAAATTTTTATTTGAGATAACTCAATATTTCCTTAATAGTTAAGCAAAATTAACAAGCTTTGACAATTTTCGCTCATTAATTACAAAAATGCTTGCAAAATCATACTATTTAATAAACTTTCCCTTTTAACTTATAGTTACGATATTAATAAAAAATGAAAATAATATTATGGCAAGACCCAATATAAAACTTATAAAAGCTATTAGAACCGCTGCTAAAAAGATTCAAGAGGGCACTCATTACCAATGGGGCCATATGGGCGGTTGCAACTGCGGTCATTTAGCACAAGAACTTACCCCTTATAGCAAAAGAGAAATTCATGAATATGCCATGAGAAAATCTGGCGACTGGACTGACCAAGTAGAGGATTACTGTAGCACCAGCGCTATGCCAATGGACGAAATCATTTCCAGTATGATGGATTCAGGCTTGGAAAGAGCGGATATGATCGATCTTGAAAGATTGAAAAACCAAGAAGTGAGAAGGTTTATGGGTGAAAGAGGTGAAAAACTATATCACAACAGCAAAGAGGATGTAGTGGATTATATGAAAGCTTGGGCTGATTTACTTGAGGAAAAATTGCTAGCTGATATTAAGTTACCTGAAAATATAGAGCGTTTTGCCACAGTTGACAATTGATAAATTAAGTCTTCAACTTAATCAGTTGACAAAAAGTAGTAACCAATAATGAAAAAAGGTTTGAGAAAATCAGACCTTTTTTCATTTTAAAATATTAGCAGTATGGAATAATTAATTTACCTACTCATTTTGTTCTATGCGTCATACCTGCGAAGGCAGGTATCTTTTCTTATTGAAACTCTGTTTCAATATATAATGCTAAATTGATATTTTAATCAGAGATTAAAATCAATAGATTCCCACCTGCGTGGGAATGACGCACAGAAGAAAAGCTTTAAAACTTATTTCTCATATACCAGTTTCCCATCAAAAATAGTCATTGCTACATTAGCATTAAGAATTTCATTCTCAGGGACAGTCATAATATCCTTATCAAAAATCGTGAAATCGGCTAGTTTGCCCACTTCTATAGAACCTTTGATATCTTCCTCAAAAGCACCATAAGCTGCATCTAGCGTATAAGACCTTAAAGCTTGTTCTCGGGTCATTTTTTGTTCTGGTTCATATCCGCCTTCAGGCGTTCCTTCTAAGGTTTTGCGACTTACGCTGGCATAAAAAGAGGCCAATGGATCAATTGGTTCAACCGGCACGTCTGTTCCATTCACAATCGGCACACCTGATTGTAATAATGCCTGCCACATATAAGCCCCTTCTTTAATTCTCTTCTCTCCTAATCTATCAATAGCCCAAGGTCTATCGGATGACATGTGCACAGCTTGCATAGCTGGAATCACACCCAGTTCAGCAAATCTTGGAATATCATCTGGATGTAAATGCTGTGCATGTTCAATTCTGAACCTGTGGTTTTCAGTTTGATCAGCATTTTCTTTCATGGCTTTTTCATAGCGATCCAAGATTTCTTGATTTGCTCTATCTCCTATTGCATGCGAACAAACTTGAAATCCCGTTTTCAATGCCTTATTAGAAGTAGTATAAACAAAACTCATTGGCAAAGTTTCATGTCCGAAATGACCAGGTTGGTCGGTATATTCTTCCAAAAGCCAAGCACCTCTTGAACCTAAGGCTCCATCACAGTTTAATTTTATTGATCGGATAGTCAAAAGGTGATCTTGGTCCACTTCAATTCCTTTTCCATACCATTCTTCCAATAGCTCTTTATCCCAGCCCGTTAACATGGCATACATTCTCACATCCAATTTGCCATCGGCTTTCATATCACGATAAAGCTGAATATTTTCTCTGCCAATCCCAGCATCGTGAAAACTAGTAATTCCATTTCTATGGCTAGCTTTCACCGCTAATTCAAATGCTTTTTGGTCTTTTTCGGGCGTGCTTTCCGGGATATGCTGGGTGATTAAAGTCATGGCCCTTTCATTGAAAACACCTGTTGGGTTTCCATTTTCATCTCTAAAAATCTCTCCTCCCTCAACATCTAGGTTAGCCATACTTTCTTTAGATAAAGGCAAGACTCCGGCAATCTGCATCGCTTTCTCATTAGCCATACCAGCATGTCCGCTGGCATGTCTTAAATAAACCGGATTATTGGGTGAAATTTCACTTATTGCATGGTGCAATGGAAAACCATTGATGGTATTTTCCGGCATTTTATTCCATTTACTTTGGTGCCATCCTCGGCCTGTAATCCATTGGCCAGGCTCAGCTGCATCCACTGCTTCTTTTACTTTTTGAATTACTTCATCATAGCTTTTGGTCTGCAACAAATCAACATTCAATTCATTGTAGCCCAATCCCATAAAATGACCATGACCTTCGATAAAACCAGGTGTCATGGTTTTCCCTACTAAATCAATTTCCTTAGTGTTCTCTGATAAATATTTCTCCACTTCTGCCTCACTTCCAGCAAAAAGGATTTTATTATCTTTAACCGCTACAGCCTCAACATTTGGTTGATTATCATTAACTGTATAGATGGTTCCTCCTTTTATAATAAGGTCGGCTGATTCTTGCTGATTCTGGCAACTCAGAAATCCTGATATTGCTAAAATGCTTAGTAAAATTTTTATTTTCATTATATCTCGATTTAAATTTCTTATGAAAGTAATTGTAAAAAGTTTGAAAAACAATTTAGATTATTTGAGCGGGAAACCATTGCCATATTTATTATATAAAAAGGTATAGCAATTATACCATTCAAATTACAACACAAAAATGCAGAATATTTTGCACGCCCGATATTGTAAGTTTTTCAAGGTGTTCAATGTCCGACAATTTCATTGTCTGACATCAGCCCATAAGCTTGATCATTCAAACTGATTTCAATCCATCGACACACAATCATCTCCTTAACACTTGAGCGGCTTCTTTAGCAAAATAACTTAAAATCACATCCGCTCCAGCCCTTTTGATGCTCAATAAACTTTCCATCATGGTAGCTTCACCATCTAACCAACCTTTTTCAGCAGCTGCCTTTATTAAGCTATATTCACCACTTACATTATATGCTGCAATGGGTAATTCATTATTTTCTTTCAACAAATGAATAACATCCAAATAAGCTAAGGCAGGTTTTACCATTAAGAAATCTGCACCTTCTTGGGCATCCAACTCAGCTTCAATTAAAGCCTCATATTTATTGGCAGGATTCATTTGGTAAGTCTTTTTATCTCCTGATTTTGGTGCTGAGTCCAATGCATCACGGAATGGGCCGTAAAAAGCGGAAGCATATTTGGCACAATAGCTCATAATAGAGGTGTTTTCATAGCCATTTTCATCCAAAACATCACGGATATATTCCACCCGTCCGTCCATCATATCAGAAGGCCCAATAATATCAATACCTGTTTCAGCTTGTGCCAAAGCCATATCAGCTAAGACATCCAAAGTTTCATCGTTTAGGATATTACCTTTTTCATCCACTATTCCATCATGACCATCACTGCTATAAGGATCCATGGCAACATCTGTCATAATGCAGGCCTCAGGGAATTTACTTTTAATTTCTTTTAGGGCTTTCAAATAAAAGAAATTTTCATCTGCGCTTTTAGTGGCCATTTTATCCTTATGTTTTTCATCTACCACAGGAAAAACATCAAAAGCATTTATACCTAATTTCAAACATTCTTCAATCTCTTTCAGCATCAAATCAACTGTGAACCTATAGATGCCCGGCATGCTATCCACTTCTACCTTCTTATTTTTTCCCTCCAATAAAAACAAAGGGAAAATAAAATCTTTGGTAGTTAATGTAGTTTCCTCCACCATATCTCTTATGGCTGCTGATTTACGGTTTCTTCTTGGACGTATTAACATAAATTGTGCTTTTTTAATGATTCAAAGTTAAGCTTTTATGAAATGGAATTTAAGATAGGATTTAAAAAAACATAAAAGCTTGAATGTAGCCTATTAGGCAATCACATGAGATAAACTTGTATTTACCTGATAGTCAACATCAAATAATACTATTTGTGAAATTTATTATTAGATTCCATATAATTATTTTTTGCTCCTACTTATGAATTTTCCTTTTACTTTTGCATAAGTTTAAAATTTTAAAAATATGCGTTCAGCTATCATTATCATCTCTATTTTAGTACTAAGTGCTTGCCAAGAATTTATAAAAAATAAAACCATTGGCTCTGAAGAAAAATTATCCATGCAATTGGGCAATGCCACATTATGGTTTCAACAATCTGCCGAAATGGAAGCTTCATTTTTACAGGCTTATGACAAAGGAAAAATGTTATTAAAAATTAAAATGGACACGCTTTCAGATTCCGGATTAAAACCTGCCGTAATTTTAGATTTAGATGAAACCGTTTTGGATAATAGTCCTTATGAGGCACGATTGTTTTTGAAAGGTGAAAATTATAGCTCTGAAAGCTGGGAGAACTGGTGCAATGAAGCAAAAGCCGATGCTTTACCCGGAGCTGTGGATTTCTTGAATTTTGCTGATAGCTTAGGATTAAAAATATTTTATGTTTCCAATAGAAAAATAGGCGTTTTCGAACCTACTTTGAAGAATTTACAAATACTGAAACTGCCTCAAGCTGAAAAGGATCATCTTTTGTTGAGAACGACTAAAAGTGATAAAACCGAAAGAAGAGAAATGGTTAAAGCAGACCATCAAATTTTATTATATGTAGGCGATAATTTAACAGATTACAGGCAGATTTTTGCAGAAAGAGATTCAACATTAGGGAAGGACTTGGTTAAAAAACATCAAAAAGAATTGCTCCATAATTTCATTATGCTTCCAAATCCGATGTATGGAGAGTGGGAATCTGCAATTTATGAGAATGACTTTTCAAAGACAGCGGACGAGAAAATTGAAATGAGAAGAAAAATGATGGATGCGTCAAGATGATAACGCCCAAGATGATCATAATTCTTAATTGAACCTTCAATTTTCTGTTGTAATAGAATAAATTTCAGATAGTTATAAAATTTTCATATTTTGTCTAAATTTTAGTCTGAGTATGAAAATTCGAAGTACTTTCTTAATATTTGTCAATCTATTGATTTTTAGGCAAAGTCCATTAATAGGGCAAAATGAAAGTTGGCAAGAAGCTCAAAAACAGGGTAATGCAACCTTAAATCTTCATTGGTACATTTCCAATCCATTTATTTATAAAAATCAGAAAGGAGAACCTGAAGGACTTGAGGTGGAAATCTTAGAATCATTCCAAAGCTATGTTAAAAACAATTACAATGTTAAGCTAGAATTAAATTGGATTGAAAACGAAAGCTTTAATAATATAATCGACCGCATTAGCTCCAATGCAAAACCCAATTCACTTGGAGTATCCGCATTTTCAATAACTGAAAAGCGAAGAAAGAGTGTCGATTTTACAGAGCCCTATTTATCGGATGTTGCGGTATTGGTTTCTAGCAAAGGTACGCCCATAGTAAGAACATTGGGCGAAATCAATAAAATGATGGCAAATATGACAGCTGTCACCATCAAAGGAACCACTTATGAGCAATTTCTTTTGGATTTAAAAAAGCAATTAAACCTAGATTTTGAAATTCTATATATAGAATCGGATAAAAATATATTGGAGGAAATTAGCAAAGCAGATGATAGGTTTGGTTTTATTGACCTGCCCATTTATTTGATGTTGATCAAAAGAGGCGGTACACTTACACGACAAAACTTCTTTACAATTAAAGGAAATGGATATGGATTTATAGCACCTCAGCATAGCGATTGGATTGAAATCTTTAATGAATTTCTTACGGATCCGAAAACTAGTGTAAAATTAGCTAACATCACTTCCAAATACATGGGGCCTGAGCTTTATAACTTTATAGATGGGCTTTATGGCCAAGATAATTTGGGGGCGTCCATTTTAACCAAAGAAAAAGAAATACAATTAGAACAATTGCGGAATGCCAATCTATTAATAGAAAAAGAAAAGAACACTCGCATCACCTATATTATCATTGCCATTGTGACCACTATTTTACTGGCCATCATCATTACGTTATTTTATAGAGAACAAAAAATTGCTAAATTACTTAGTCGCAAAAACAAACAAATAGAACAACAACAACAAAGTATTCAAAATAAAAATGAGCAATTGTCTAATCGCAATTTGCAATTGACCAATTTAAATGAGGAGAAAAACAATCTGGTTAAAATCCTTGCACATGACTTAAGATCTCCCATAAATCAGATAAAAGGTTTACTTGACATTTTAAAATTGAGCAATAGAAATTTTAAGGAAGATGATATAAAAATCATTCACCAAACTCAGGATTCTGCAGAAAGATTGAATCAAATGATATCTAAAATATTGGATTTCGATGCCCTTGAAGGCGATAGGATGAAAGTAATATTTGAAGAAATTGAGGTGAAAGAATTATTGGATTCAGTAGAAAAAGAATTAGAAGTTACTGCCAAGAAGAAAAATATAAGTATCACCTATAAAGCAAAGGAAAACATTATATTAAACTCCGATCATCTATTTCTCACCCAAATTTTAGAAAACATTATAGTAAATGCCATAAAATTTTCAGATCCCGGAAGAAAAATTTATGTGGATGCAAAATCCAACAAAGATCAAGTTATATTTTCTGTTCAAGATCAAGGTCCTGGCTTAACGGAAAAGGATAAATCCATGATTTTCAAGAAATTTCAAAAATTAAGCGCTCAACCTACTGCTGGTGAACATTCTACAGGATTGGGCTTGTCCATTGTTAAAAAATACGTGGACTTATTGAATGGGAAAGTCTGGGTTGAATCTGAAGAAGGAAAAGGAAGCACTTTCTTTGTAGCGCTTCCTAAAAAATAAATTATACTTTATCTGCCAATTGCTTCTTTAATTCTTCATTTTCCTTTTGACATTCAGCTAGCATATTCTCATAATCCTTTTGAGTTCTTTGCATTTCCTCCTGCGTGGCGGATAACTCCTCCATATTCTGGCGCATTTCCTCTTCCTGAGCTCTCATTTCCTCAGTTTGTTGTTGAGACTGCTCATATAGTTCAGTAGTTTTCTGATTAACTTTAGCAGTATTTAATGCCACAGCTATACTTTCACCAGCTTTTTGCAAAAACTCCCTTTCATATTCCTTCAAAACCCGAAAACTGGCCAATTCCATTATTCCTTCAATAATTTCATCTCTCTTTACGGGTGTAATCACAATAGATCTTGGGTTGGCATCTCCTAAGCCAGATTTAATATTGATATAATTTTCGGGCACTTCTGTTAGATAAATACTGTCTTTTTCCTGATAAGATTGCCCTACCAATCCTTCTCCAGGCTGAATTCTTTTATTAAGTTTTTTCCTTCTGTCGTAAGCATAGCAGCCTTCAAGCTCAAGAAAAACATCATCTCCTTCTTCTTTCACAATAAAAAAACCTCCTTGATTGAGCTTCATATATTTTACAAGAAACTCAATCACTTCATAAGTTAAATCTTTCAAATTATTCCCATTATCTCTAATGATATTTGATAATTCCGCAAGACCTTTATTGGTAAATCGCTCTTGTTCTTCTCTAATCGAACTTTTCTTCAAACTTTCCCGCATTTCCATCAAAGCACCACTAAGAGGATCCTCTTCATTTAAATCAAACTCTTTATCATAGTTATTATTGGCTATTTCTTTAGCAAACAGAATATTGATTTTTGTATTTTCAGCTTGTTCTTCACTTTCTATCAATTTCTGAAAAAGGAATTTAGATCGATTTCGACTATAAATAGAATAAGAAGCTGCAATCACCACTGCAACCGCTACCAATCCTGCATGAAAAAAGAATGTTTGCAAATCCATATAATCTAACTGAGTAAAATATATAGATTGATAGGATTCATTATTATTGACAAAGCCTAAATATTGAATGTAGGCAAAAACACCATGATGAATTCCTATAAAAAGAGCTGCTGGAATAAATACCTTATAATTCTGATAAGCCATTAATACTATAATAGCCACAAATGCAGTAAAATGCATTTCAAACAAACCATGCATTTGATATATGAATTGAGCCATGAAGATAGCCACAACCAAACTCCCAATATAATGATGGACATAAGTACCCTTCAAGAGAAATTTAATGCCGAAATAAAGAATTAAGCATAATGACCCAACACCTAATCCTACCAACCAAGTATCATAAAAAAAGGCCAAAAATATACCGAATAGAAAATAACCCCCGATAGTGATTTCTGTTACCCTATCTGCTCTTTTATATATTTCATCAAAATAGGATCTAAATTTACCCTTCACGATTGCTGTCATAAATTCAAAAAGTTAAAAAATTTATCAATTCTAGTATTCGTATTACCATTGGCAGGTAATTCACAACCATAAGCTATGGTGGCTAATTCTGGAAAAACCGGGGCCGCTTTTCCTTCTATCATAGCTGAAAGGGCTAAGCTAGCAAATTTTGTGTTTTGAGTAGTACAAAACCTTGCTTTATTGTAATTTCCACTAAAATAAACCTGCTGATTTTTAATTAAAACTGCTTGCGGTGTGCTGTAAACTCCTAATTCTTTAGCAATACCTCCATCTTCATCCAGCATAATATCGATTCCTAAATCATACTTCTCTCGAAAATTTTGGATCTCTTTTTGATCCTTTCCTATAGTTTCCAGAATAGCTATGAATTTTACCTTGGATTCATATTTAATTACCAGATTCCGGAATTCTTTAATATTAAACCTTGAACATGGACAATCAAAGTTATAGAAATGGATAAATAATTGCTCGTCTGATTTTATATTTAAGGAAGTTAAAAGGCTTTTTGAAATAGAGTCACCCTTAATTATGGAGGAATGATGGTCAGGAACAGGGGTAGGTTTGGAAAATCTCCATTCTTGTGCCCAAAAAATAAACCCTATTCCCGTTAGGACGAATAGGGTTAATAAAATCGCTATGATTATTCTCATTAGACCCTTCCTATTGTTAATCAATTTAATCTTTTTATTCCATTATTGTTTAAAATTTACGGAATAAAATGAGGGTCTGGATTTATTCTACTGAAATATATTTAAGCTTTATCAGGTCTGCCTTGATGTCTATCTTTTACTTTTTCCTTGGCTTTTCTCACATGTCTTTTGGCCACATCATAACAGTCTTGTCCAGCTGTTACAAAACTGTCTCCTTTACCAGAGACATATATGTCGTTGCCCGGTAAAAACACCTTTGCATCAACAGTTTTCTCTCTGTCTTCATCATTAGCATTTGATTTCAAATACAAATCAATGCCCACTATTTGGTCATTGTATTTTGAAAGTTTATTGAACATTTCACGCATGTGATCATTCAATTCTTGGCTTATATTAAAATCTACGGGTTCTAAAGTGATATCCATTATGATAAGTTATTTTGGTATAAATTTGATGTTTCAATTGTTTCGGCTATTGGCCTTAAGTCGGCTAGCATATTAAAAACCTGCTGATGACCTGTTTCAGCTTCTTGGTTATAGCGTGCATTTCGGAATGCCACTAAAGGCTCCAAATTAATTTCAGCTGGGAGTTTTTGATTATTGGATAACTCCCTTGCAGCCTGACCAATTTCTTGAAGATATTCATAAACCGTTTCTTTAACCGGCTCATTCTTTCGAAAATCTTCATAGGTCATACCATCTGTTTGTGCGTTGACCTGAGCTATGTTATCTACTATTCTATTTAAATGTTGAATTGTTTCTTGTAATTGCATCATGGTATATTAAGCGATTAAAAGGCGGATTTGTTGCGGTTTTCTCAAATTAAGGTCGCTCCGATGGAGCTTAGGGAGCAGTTTTGTCATGTATGTTACCATAAGGTGGCTCCGATGGGGCCTAGGAATGGATAGGTAGTATGGAATTATATTAATAATTCCGAAATAGAAAAAACCATTGGATTACATTTAAGTCCCAGAGGGACGAACTTATGGTAACTTCAATGAATACATGTTCCCAAGTTCCGTAGGAACAACCTTACAGATTATAGAAAATAGACATTTTGATTGAATTTATAAGCTGAAAAAAGAAAATCAAGCCTTCACTGCTTGCTTTCTTTGCAGATTCTCACAATTTTCAATCGTACAATCACCATAAAAAACTAGAGAATGATGTTTGATATCTGAACCTACAGATTTGCCCACTCGCTTTTTTATTTCCTCTATGCTAGGATCTAAAAACTCTTTGATTTTCAAACAGTCATTACAAACCAAGTGGTCATGATGCTCATAAGTTAACGCAGGTTCGTAAAGCGCATTTTTATCTTTAAAATTATGCTTTACCACTAATCCACATTCAACCAATAAATCAATCGAGTTATAAACCGTGGCTCTGGAAATGGTATATTCCTTATTTCTCATTCTCAGAAAAAGGGTCTCTACATCTATATGTTCATCTTGAGGCAAATAATAAATCTCTTCCAGAACAGAATAACGCTCAGCTGTTTTCCTGAGGTGCTGATCATTCAAATATTCATCCAATATATTTTTTGCACGTTGCAAAATTTCCTTCATCACCGGTTTAGACATCGACATCTTATCTGTTCATTTATTTATAAAGTCTAATTTAAGTCATGAATTTGAAGTTAAAAATATCCTAAGCAAAATTTAATAAAGTTTAAAGCCATTCTAAACAAGGAGCAATCACTGCCTTTTGTAAGATTAACTTTTGTTCTATTTACATAAGTTCAAATTATTTATTAGATTGATGGACTGATTAAACTCAAGTAGCCCCATGACTTATGTCATGTTTTTGGAGCAAGACAGCTATTACTTTTGAATTATCTATTTAAGCAAAATAAATGAACTCAAAAATAGCAGAAAATCAAGACTTAAAATGCAGACACTGTGGTGAAAAGTGTGACCATGAAGTGGTAGAAAACCACGGTCATGTTTTTTGTTGCGAAGGCTGTCGTCTGGTTTATGAGATTTTGCTTGAGAATGATTTAGATAATTTCTATTGTGTAGCTGATTCTCCCGGCATCAGTTCTAAAAAGAAAGGCAAAAATAATTTTGAGTTCTTAAAAGATGAAAATTTTGCCAATAGCTTATTAGACTTCAAGAATGACGAAATCAGTAAAGTGCGTTTTTACATTCCGGCCATACACTGCAGTGCATGTATTTGGCTATTGGAAAAACTTTATAAACTTCATTCAGGCATCATCAATAGCAGGGTTGATTTCAATAAAAAAACCGTCATCATTTCCTTTAAGCATGAAAAGATTTCTTTACTGGAATTGGTGAACCTTTTAGATTCCATCGCTTATACTCCTGATATTCAATTGGAAAAATCCAAAACCAATACTTCTCCTTACAGAAGAATATGGTTGCAGATTGGTGTAGCGGGCTTTGTTTTTGGAAACAGCATGCTTTTCAGCCTACCGGAATATTTTGGCCTCAATTTGTTTGATGATGATGTCATTTCAAAAATATTCCCATACCTCAATGCATTATTGGCAATTCCTATTTTGCTATTTGCTGCACAGGATTATTTTAAATCAGCTTGGGGCGTAATCAAGCAAAGACAAATCAATATGGATGTCCCGATTAGTATCGGTATCATCACACTTTTTATTTATAGTTATTACATCATTTTTTTTCAGTCTGGTTTGGGTTATTTGGACTCATTATCCGGACTGGTTTTTTTCCTTCTATTAGGTAAATATTATCAGCAAAAAACATTTGACCACTTAAGATTTGATAGAGATATTCAATCCTTTTTTCCGCTTTCGGTCACCAAGGTAAAAGGTCAGCATGAAGAACAAGTTTTGCTCAATAGTATTATTCCTTCCGATATTTTAAAAATCAGAAATGAAGAAATCATTCCTGCTGATAGTCTTTTAATTTCGGATGAGGCTTCTATAGATTATAGTTTTGTGACAGGTGAATCACTGCCTGAGAGCAAGCAAAAAGAAGAATTGATTTACGCTGGCGGAAGATTAAAAGGTGCTTCCATTTTAGTACAAGTGAAGAAAAGTCCTTCTCAAAGCTACTTAGCTCAACTTTGGGATGATGAATCCATTCAACAAGGAGCTAAAGCACAAGTGCAAAGTACGGCAGATAAAATCAGTAAATATTTCACGGCAGTGGTTTTAGTTATTGCTTTTATAGCATTCGGAAGCTGGCTTTATATAGGAGATTTTGAAAGTGGAATTAGAGCTTTTACCACCGTGTTAATAGTCGCATGTCCTTGTGCTTTAGCTCTTGCTACACCTGTTACTTTAGGTTACGCTATGAGAGTGTTGAGCAAAGCCGGATTTTTCGTGAAAAGCACTCAGTCTGTAGAAGATTTATCCAAAATTGATTCAATTGTTTTCGACAAAACAGGCACACTAACTTATTCAGATAAAGCTGAGGTGGTTTTTGAAGGCAATATGCCGGAACATAAAGTTTTAGCGGCTGTAAAAACTTTATTTAATCAATCTAAACATCCTTTAAGTCAGATAATTTATAATTGGCTTCCTTTTTATCCTACTCAAGAAATTGCTGATTATAAAGAAATCAGCGGTCAGGGAATTAGTGCCAAAGTGAATGGACAAATTATCAAATTAGGCAAGAAGCAATTTGTGGATAGCCAGGCAACTGATTTTGATAAAAAAGCCAATAGCTCTCAAGTTTTCATCAATGTAGATGGATTGACTTACGGATGCTTCAATGTAAAGCATGTTTTCAGGGAAAATATAAATGATCTCTTCAACAGCTTAAGAGCCGATTATAAATTAAATTTATTATCAGGTGACCAGCCCTCAGAAAAAGAATATTTAAGCCAATGGTTGCCTGAGGAAAATATGCATTTCGAACAATTACCAGGCGATAAAAAAGAATTTATCACCAAATGGCAGGATGGTCAGCAAAAAGTTATGATGGCTGGAGATGGTTTAAATGATTCTGCTGCCTTGCGCAAAAGTGATTTTGGTTTGGCTATCACTGAATCTACCCTTCAATTCAGCCCTGCTTGTGACGGTATCCTTTTAGGTGAGAATTTGAAGCAATTACCTAACATCATGAAATTTTCAAAAGCCGCATTCAAATTAGTGATTGCAGGCTTTGTACTCTCTTTTTTATATAATGTGGTGGGCTTAAGTTTTGCAGTTCAAGCACTTTTATCACCTGTAATCGCTGCTATTTTAATGCCGATTAGTTCCTTTTCAGTCGTTCTTTTAGCAACCCTAGGAACCAAATATTTAGCAGAAAAACATCTAACTACAATCGAAAAAAGCAGGGATTTATGAACATACTGGTAGTTTTAATCATCGTGAGTTTGATAGTGGCAAGTGGTTTCTTAATTGCCTTCATTTGGGCAGTTAGATCCGGTCAGTTTGATGACGCCTCCACTCCTTCTTATAGAATGCTATGGGATGATGCCATCACCAAAAAAGAAAATAAATCAAGTAATCAATCAACAAATCATAAACAAGAATCAAATGGAAATTGAAAAGTTTCACTATGACAACAAAGTCGTCAAATACTTTGCTATAGCAACAGTAGTTTGGGGCGCCATCGGGATGTTGGTGGGCTTATTGGCCGCCACACAGCTATTTGCACCGGAGGCTAATTTAGGTTCGGAATATACCACTTTTGGTAGAATTAGGCCTTTGCACACCAATGCCGTTATTTTTGCATTTGTGGGTAACGCTATCTTTGCCGGTGTTTACTATTCCATGCAAAGATTGCTGAAAACCAGAATGTTCAGTGATACTCTCTCATGGATTAATATGTGGGGATGGCAGCTCATCATACTATCGGCTGTTATTACCCTACCAATGGGTTTCACCTCTTCAAAAGAATATGCCGAATTGGAATGGCCAATAGATATAGCCATCGCCCTAATCTGGGCTGTATTCGGAATCAATATGATCGGAACCATTATTAAAAGAAGAGAAAAACATATGTATGTGGCCATTTGGTTCTACATTGCTTCTTTTGTTACCGTTGCAGTTTTGCATATAGTCAATTCATTTGCACTCCCAGTTGACTTTATGAAAAGTTATTCTGCTTTTGCTGGTGTTCAAGACGCATTGGTGCAATGGTGGTACGGTCATAATGCGGTGGCATTCTTCTTAACTACTCCATACTTAGGTTTGATGTACTACTTCTTGCCTAAAGCTGCTAACCGACCAATTTATTCCTATAAATTATCAATTGTTCACTTTTGGGCCTTAATATTCTTGTATATCTGGGCAGGTCCTCACCACTTACTTTATACTTCATTACCTGAGTGGGCACAAGCATTGGGTACTGCATTCTCCATTATGTTAATTGCTCCATCTTGGGGTGGTATGGTAAATGGATTATTAACCTTGAGAGGTGCATGGGATAAAGTAAAAGAAGATCCAATCTTGAAATTTATGGTAGTGGCCATTACTGCTTATGGTATGGCTGTATTCGAAGGTCCAATGCTATCCTTAAAAAGTGTTAACGCTATTGCACACTATACTGATTGGATTGTAGCACACGTCCATATTGGTGCTTTAGGTTGGAATGGCTTTTTAACCTTCGGTATGTTGTACTGGATGATCCCACAAATGTGGAAAACGAAATTATTCTCCAGAAAATTAGCAAATACTCATTTCTGGTTAGGAACATTAGGTATAATATTCTATGCCTTGCCGATGTATGTATCAGCATTTACACAATGGTTGATGTGGAAAGAATTTACTCCAGAAGGAATTTTGCAATACCCTAACTTCTTATCCACTACCCTACAAATTATCCCAATGCATATGTTAAGAGCATTTGGTGGTTTGTTATACTTGGCTGGTGTTTTTGTGATGGTGTACAACTTAATCAAAACTGCTAAAGCAGGAAGTTTTGTAGCCAATGAAGCAGCTGAGGCACCGGCTTTGGAAAAAGCGGTAAGTAAAGGAAAAGAGTACTGGCACAGAGTATGGGAAAGAAAACCTATTTTCTTCACCATTTTAACTACTGTAGCTATATTAATTGGTGGAATTTTTGAGTTAATCCCATCTTTTATGATGAAAGATAATGAAGCTACCAAAATTGAAGCTGTGAAGCCTTATACCCCACTGGAATTGGAAGGTCGTGATATTTATATCAGTGAAGGCTGTGTAGGTTGTCACTCTCAAATGATTCGACCATTCCGATATGAAACGGAACGATATGGCGAATACTCAAAGGCAGGTGAATATGTCTATGATCACCCATTCTTGTGGGGATCCAAAAGGACAGGGCCTGACTTACATAGAGTAGGAGCAAAATATCCTGACTCCTGGCATTTCAACCACATGTACGACCCAAGGTCGATGTCACCGGGTTCTACCATGCCGCCATATCCATGGTTGTTGGAACAGCCTTATGATTTGGAAGGACTTCCTGATAAAATTACGGTGATGAGAAAGTTAGGAGTTCCTTATGAAGAAGGCTTTGAAGAAGAGGTACAAGCAAATGCCATGGCGCAAGCTGAAAAAATTGTCAAAAGTCTTGAGGCTGACGGAATTGAAACAGTTCCTGAAGCTAAGATCGTGGCTTTGATTGCCTACTTACAAAGATTAGGTACAGATATAAAAGTTGCTGAAAATTAAAATAAGAAATCATGTTTAAGCACTATTTTGAAACTATAGAAAATGTGGAAATCTTTCCCATCATTTCGCTGAGTATATTCTTTTTGTTTTTCCTTGGTCTGATTTGGTGGGTGATAAGAGCAGATAAGAATTATATCAAAAAAATGAAATCCTTACCCATGGAAGAGGATAATGTTACATACAAAAATGATTCTCAAGATGAAAAAAATCACTAAAATGATATGGAGTTGCCTTTTCCTTTTAGGATTAGGGACTGCCCCACTTTTTGCACAAGTTGAAGAAGCTGTGGAAGAGCTGGAAATTGAAAAAGTGACGATGTGGGAGCAACTAATGCAAACGGAACAAGGTCGTCTTTTACTTTTGATTGGTGGCTTACTTGTTATTTTGATTGTCTTAATGGTCATATTAGCTATTTTGATGGTCAAGACTGCAGATTTAATCCTTACAAAAAAAGCAGAAGAAAAAGGTGAAGCACGCTTAAGTTTCTTCAAGCAATTCAAGCAAAGATGGATTACCGGTAAATTTAAACCTGTTGACAAACAAGGTGATATGATGCTAGACCATAACTATGATGGCATCAAAGAAATGGATTACGGAATGCCACCCTGGTTAAAGTATGTCTTCATCGGTACTTTCATTTTTGCTTTATTTTATGTACCGGCTTTTTTGATTTTTGACATTATTCCTGATCAACAGACGGAATATCAAGCCTCTATTGAAGAAGCAGCGCTAAGGGCTGAAGCACGTGCAAAAGCAGGAATGGTACAAATCACAGCTGAAACTGCCGAGTTGCAAACTGATGAGGCTGTAATGAAAGCTGGCCAAGTTTTATATAAAAAGAACTGTGCTGTTTGTCATGCTGATGATGGTGGCGGAGGTGTAGGCCCTAACCTAACGGATGATTACTGGATCCATGGAAATGATATCAAGGGTGTATTCACCACAGTGTCAGAAGGTGTTCCAGCAAAAGGGATGATTCCATGGAAGGGCAATATGAGCCCGAAGCAAATTCAGGATGTATCCAATTATGTATTAAGCTTAGTAGGTACTACTCCTGCTAGTCCGAAAGAACCACAAGGAGAAATCAGAAAGCAGAGAAAAGCGGAAGAACGTATAGAAGAGAATGTGGATGAATTGCCTGAGGTGGAGGAAGTAGAAGAATAGAAAATATTGATAATGGTCGGTGTGCCACCGACCATGGTGCAGTCGCTCAGAAACTTGCAGGTGAAAACACCTGCAAGCGGGGGTACGATAAGCGATTAAAATGAAAAATCAAGAACTACCATCCCCCGTTTTGGTGTTTTCACCAAAACTTTCTGGGCAGGAATGAATATTAAAACAAAACCTGTCAGGTATTAAAAATCTGACAGGTTTAAATTTCACAAGTAAAATGGATAATTTAGACCAAGAACAATTTAGAGGGCAGCTCGCCACAGTTGGTGAGCAAGGGAAAAGGAATTGGATCTATCCCAAAAAACCAAAAGGGATTTTTCATAATTACAGAAGGGTATTAGCTTGGTTGCTCTTAATTCTTTTTTTTGCTGGTCCTTTCATTAAAATTGGAGGTCATCCTTTATTGCTATTCAATATTTTTGATCGGCAGTTTGTGATATTGGGAAGTGTTTTCTGGCCACAGGATACCCACCTATTAATCTTCCTTTTACTGATTTTTGTTGTATTCATTTTATTATTCACAGTAGTTTTTGGAAGGGTATGGTGTGGCTGGGCTTGTCCACAAACCGTATTTATGGAAATGGTCTTCCGTAAAATTGAATACTGGATTGAAGGAGACTCAAACCAACAGAGAAAACTAGCTAAGGCTCCTTGGACTTGGAATAAAATTTGGAAGAAAACCACCAAACAAGGTGTTTTCCTTTTCATATCCTTTTGGGTTTCCCATACATTTATGGCTTATCTGATTGGAATAGGTGAAATGTCAGAGGTGATTCAAGCAGGACCACAAGCTAACTGGAGTGCTTTTACCGGATTATTAGTATTTACAGGTATTTTCTATTTTGTCTTTTCTTATTTCAGGGAACAAGCTTGTACTGTTGTTTGCCCTTATGGAAGATTGCAAGGTGTTTTCCTTGATAAAAAATCCATAGTGGTGATTTATGATTGGTTGAGAGGCGAACCAAGGGGGAAATTAAAAAAGAATGAACCTCAATCAGACAAAGGAGATTGCATTGATTGTAATTTGTGTGTTCAAGTTTGCCCAACAGGAATTGATATCAGAAACGGTACTCAGATGGAGTGTGTTAATTGCACGGCCTGCATTGATGCTTGTGATGAAGTAATGACCAAAATCAATAAACCAAAAGGCTTGATTCGATTTGATTCTGAAGAAGGAGTAGAACGAAAGACTAAAAAATTAATCACCCCTAGAGTGATAGCATATTCTGTAGTCTTAGCAATATTAGTTGGAGCCATGGGATTTTTATTAATTGGAAGAGCGCCAATTGAAGTAACCATGACGAGAACACCAGGCTCTATTTATCAGATTAAAAACGATTCTATTATCAGCAATATGTATCAAATGGAAATGATCAATAAGTCCTTTGACCCTATGAATCTGACTTATAAGGTTAAACCGGAATCAGCCAGTTTATTTTTTCCTTCTGGGCCAATTGAAATATTGGAAGGGCAAGAAAAAGATGAAGTTTATGTTTTTGTGGAAATGACTAGAAGAGAGTTTGCATTAATAGACGAGAAAATTCAAGTTGAAATTTATAGGGATGATGAGTTAATCCAAACCATTGATTCAAGATTTCCTGGGCCTAACACATTTAGTAAGAAATAATTATGAACTGGGGAAATAAAATAACATTAGTATTCATAGGTTTCGTGATTTTAATAGTATCCATGGTGATATTCAGCATGAAGCAAGAATTTCACATGGTTGAAGAAAATTATTATGAAGAAGAAATAGCTTATCAGGGCAAAATGGATGAAATCCGAAATGGACGTGATTGGGAAGGCATTGTTTCTGTAAAACAAGTTGACAATACTTTAGCATTGATTTTTGAAGAGGCTGAAAAAGTAAAAGGAAAAATTCAATTTTACAGACCTTCAGATGCTGATTTAGACTTTTTTGTCCCCATTAGTGAGGAAGTAAATATCCCCATTGAAAAATTTAAAGCCGGAAATTGGAAGGTCTCATTTATTTGGGAAGCCAATGGCAAAAAATATTTTAAGGAAGAGCAGATTTTTATTCAGCGTTAAAAAATGATCTGGGCAGCACTTAGCATTGGTTTATTGGGCGGGATACATTGTACATTTATGTGCGCCCCATTAATGCTTGGCGTTTTCCGAAACCAATCCATGGCTTGGGGCTTTGTGGCTTACCAAACAGGAAGAATCATTACCTACATCATTTTAGGGCTTGCCTTAGCATTTGTTGGAGAAAGTTTGTCCATTTTAGGTTGGCAAAATAGTCTTTCCATCATTATGGCCATTTTCATAGTTTATTTTTATGTGTTGCCTGCTCGTTATCGATTTTTGAAATTCATCAATAAAATAGAATCAGTCCCTTATCAAAAAGTAAAAGATGGATTCAAAAGATTCATTGGAAAACAAGACCTACTATCCAGATTTTCAATTGGTCTGCTTAACGGCCTTCTTCCCTGCGGACTAGTCTATCTAGCACTTCTAAGCTCTTTTGCCACCGAAACCATTATGGATTCTGTTGTGTTTATGGCTGTTTTTGGATTAGGTACTTTACCCTGGTTGATCGGAAGCGTTTGGGCTGGAAAAATAACCTTCAGAAAATTAAACGGCTTTACTCAGAAATTAAGACCTGCTTTGGCTTTAACACTTGCTTTATTCCTTTTCCTAAGAGGTTTGGAAGTGCAATTTATTCATATTCCGTTGCCTGATTTAGGACAGACTCAAACTACTATGGATATTCCTATTTGTGGGGAGAGATCAGAATCTAATTTATAACTTCCTAGAACCCCTTCCAAAATCCCATATTTTCCATACTTTTGCTTATCAGGAAACTTAAGACAATAATCGATTTACTATGGAATTGAAGAAAATAGCAATAAACCACATTCACGAGCAACTAGGTGCTAAAATGGTGCCTTTTGCTGGTTATAATATGCCTGTTTCTTATACAGGTTTAATTGAAGAACATAACACCGTCCGCAATGCAGTAGGGATTTTTGATGTTTCCCACATGGGAGAGTTTTTGATTTCAGGGCCAAAAGCATTGGACTTGATTCAAAAAGTATTTAGTAATGATGCTTCTACTTTGGTAGTAGGAAAGGCGCAATATGGCTATTTGCCTAATGATAATGGCGGGATTGTAGATGATTTATTGATCTATAGAATTGGTGAGGAAGAATATATGTTGGTGGTGAATGCTTCCAATATTGAAAAAGATTGGAATTGGATAGCCAAACAAAATGAGGGCTTCGGAGCTATTATGAAAGATATTTCTGATGATTTTTCACTTTTTGCGGTACAAGGACCAAAAGCTGAGGATACTTTACAGAAGTTGACCACTGCCATGGACTTATCTGCTATCAAGCCATTCCACTTTCAAGTAGCGCCTTTTGCCGATACGAAATATGTGATTATGTCCAACACAGGATATACAGGTGCTGGTGGTTTTGAAATTTATTTACACAACAAAGATGCGGAAAGTGTTTGGCGCAAAATTTTAGATGCAGGTGAAGAATTTGGTATAAAACCAATCGGACTTGGCGCAAGAGATACATTAAGAATGGAAATGGGCTTTTGTTTATATGGAAATGATATAGACGATACCACCTCTCCGATAGAAGCAAAACTAGGCTGGGCAACCAAATTCACCAAAGATTTCATCAACGCTGAAAACCTAAAAAAACAAAAAGAAGAGGGCGTTGAACGTAAATTAATTGCCTTTCACATGTTGGATAGAGGAATTCCAAGAAAAGGATATGAAATACTAGATATGGATGGCAACACTATTGGAGTTGTAACATCTGGAACACAATCTCCTACTTTAGGTCATGGCATTGGTATGGGTTATGTGAAAACGGAATTTTCAAAACCTGAATCTGAAATTCAGATTGCCGTAAGAAAAAATAAATTGAAGGGAATGGTCAAGAAATTACCTTTGATTTAGAAGCAAGTGTTGAAGAGAATAGGTTTTGAAGTGATTAATCATACTTTTTTATATTAGGAATATAGCCCAAACCTGTCAGGTTTCTATTCTATTTTAATCTTTACAAAAAAGGATTCAGTATTGAAGTATATAGATGATGACAATTCATCAAATTCTTTTCAACAAACCTTAACTATAGTGTAACTAAATTTAGAATAAAGAAAAGCTTTAGATTAGGGTTCATTTTCATGTTGATGTATTTGAATTATTTTTATCAGGGTTAAAATTATATTAACTTAATTCCCAGAAACTAATTGACTACAATTTGGAAGTATTAGGCATTGACATTGGCGGTTCTGGAATGAAGGCCGCCATTGTAAATTTAAAAACAGGAGAATTTACTACTAAACGTAAACGATTTAAAACCCCGCAACCCGCTACTCCCGAAGCCATGATGCAAACTGTGGTAAAACTGCAAAAGCATTTCGATTGGTCTGGCCCCATTGGTTGCGGATTCCCTGCGGCAATTATTGATGGAACCGTAAAAACAGCTTCTAACGTTGATAAAAGCTGGATAGAAAAACCGCTTGCCAATATGATCAGAAAGGCTACCGGTTGCGCCACTCGAGTAATGAATGATGTAGATGTGGCGGGCTTAGCTGAAATGCGATTTGGTGCTGGGAAAGACCACAATGGAACTGTTTTAGTATTGGCTCTGGGTACTGGCATTGGATCTGCCTTATTCCATAATCAACAAATAATGCCTAATACAGAATTAGGACATATACAATTCAAAGGAGATATAGCAGAAGCCTATGCGGCCAATTCCGTTAGGGAAAATGAAGATTTAAGTTGGGAGGTATGGGGCAAGCGATTAAATCTATATCTAGTAGAAGTCCATAAATTATTTTGGCCAGATTTAATCATTATTGGAGGCGGTGTCAGCAAGAAATTTAAGAAGTACGAAAAATATATTGATAAAAAATTGAATGTGATTCCAGCCGAATTAAAGAATCATGCGGGTATTATTGGTGCCGCAAGTCAGTTTTTATAAAATTCAATTGAGCTGACTTTTATGATAACCAGTCAAAGCAAATTGATATACTTCATGCTTTTCTTTCTGCTTTAAATATTCTTCTTCACCAGTTAATTGATACAAACTATTATAGATTAAAGATGAAAGGTGATCTCCACCACCGTTCCGCTCAAGGAAGCTTAAAGCATTTTTAAGTTCTACTATTTTTTTGTTGCTATCATAACTATTTTTCAAGGTCCGGAAAATAGCTCCATAACAAAGGCCGAATTTTTGGAAATAGACTTTTTCTGAATTCTTGAGTTTCTCAATTTTCAATTGAACAGATTCATTGTTGATTTTATTCGAAATTGCACTTTCAATATACACCTCATAAAACTTCATGTTTTTAGGATAGATTTTGTGTAACTTTTCCGCATATTTAAAAGCAGAATCCACATTATTTTCAAGCCTTAAATAAATATGGGAAAGATAAATTAAGGCTTCTGTTTTGGCAATACTTTCCCCTTTTGCTACAGTTTTCAGCCATTTCAATCCTGTTTCTTTATTGCCTTCTTTAAATAACCACATCATACTTCCATATAAAGCATTTTCATTTTTATAATATTGATAGTAATAATGGTATAAAGCCGATAAAAACATCAATTCATCCTGTTCCGGGGCCTGTTCTAAATTATCCTTAACAATGTCATAGACGTTGGATCCATTTTTAAAGGCCTTATAATAATTACCTTGGTTATAATTAAACTCAGCTTTCAACAAAGCACTGTTGACAAAAAAGTAATCTAATTCAGCATCCTCATTTCCGGTTGCTTCCAAATAATTATTATACTGAGATAATGTTTCTTCATCTTGCTCATGGATGGGCAAATAATACCACCTCATGAAATGTGATTTTAGAAAATTATATTGACTGGCTTCTTGAATACTATCAATATTTGAGAGCAAACTATTAGCTTTGGGGAATTCAAAATTATAAAGATGATTGAAAAATTGTTGATTGTCTTTATTATCAATTTGAGAAAGGGCAACAATACTATATTGAATAAAAACGAAAAAAAGGATACACTTTTTCATTAAAATTTTCATGTTGAAACAATCTTAAAATAAGGCTGGATGTAATTGTAGAATCTCAGCATAAGCTTTACCTCTGTATTCTCTTTGCTTCTTCAAGGCAGTTTCCTTAGCTTTCAAATATCCTCCTTTATGATAGCGTTGGAACCAAGGCAAAACGACTAAATATCCTTCCACCAAGGAAAATTCAATTACATAATTAAAATACAAACCCACTAAAGCTGCAGTCAATGCCATAGAATTTAGTCCGTCTTTCCAATTACCATATAAAATCTGTCCACTTCCCGGTACAAATACACTCATCCACATGGCTAGTTTAGGTTTTACTTTATCCGCCTTTAGATTATATGTTTCCAAGTCAATATAATGTTGATTAGATGCTAAATTTAGATTTGTCGCATATTCATCAAACAATAATTCAAACTGATCAAAATCCTCCTTTAGAAAATAAGCTATTGATTTAAAATATTGCTTTTTCAATTTTGCTTCAGAATTATTGAAATCATTTATTGACCCTAAAGAAATAATGGCTTGGTTATATTGATTAGTACTTAGATAAGCCAAGCATTTTTTAAAAATTATTTCATTTCGTTTATCGTTATCTTTTTCTAAAAATGTGGCATTATCATAAAACCTAGCAGCCCTATCAACATCTCCAATACTAAAATAAGCATTGGCCAGTTTAAAATAGGTTTCAGCAGTAGTATTTTCTTCAAAATAGATAGCGCGTTCATAGGCCAAAACACTATTGGTGTAATTCCCCAAATTAAACTGTTCTTCCGCAAACTGAAGGGTCTCTTCAACGGTTTGAGAAAATGAAATTTGAGCCGAAAGGAAAAGGCTAGTAAGTAGAACGAATAATGTTTTCTGCATCTTTTTCAATTTCCAACCAAAAATTTTGATTATATACTTGTGCCGACTTAGCTGATCCATAAACATTACCAGCATAAAAACCGGTGGATAGCGCACCAAATATCCATCCTGAAGTCGATGAAAGTCCATCTTTATTAAAACCTCTATAAGCTTGAAAAGCACTACCACCCACTACCAATAAACTAAATATTCCATCCTTATAATTTCCGGTATAAAATTTCCCGCTACCCGGTAATACAGCCGACATCATAACAGCCACCCATGGTTTCTTGGGCTGGAAAGCTTTTGCTTGTGTTGACAAATTCTTTAAACCCGTTATGGAAGGGTGATCTGTAGCTGAAGTTTGTGGGATTTTCGTTGCTACATTTTCCCAGTTTCCTGCCATAACCTCTCTATGCAATTCATAAATTGATTTTTTTTCTCCACTTATAGGTAGCCCTTCAGAATTCTCATCAAATTTATCGAAATATTTACCTAGAATCAGCATCTGCACATATAGTTCTGACATGGGTTGTGTATAATCAGAAATTGAAGGATACAGTGATTCTGTACGGCTAACAGCCCTGTCCAATTCATTGTTTTTAAAATAGCTATTGACCAATGCAAGCTTTAAGGAGTCATTATTTTGATCAACATATAATAACCTTTCGTATTCAACAGCCGATAATTCATATTGTCCACTCTTGAACAAATAGGATGCGAATTCCTTACTCTTATCAAAGGTGTAAATATCTTGTGCTTGGGATAAATTTGTACTCAAGACTAGCAAGAAAAAGAAAATGTTAAATTTCATTGTACTACTAATGGGTCGATTAAAAGTTTGGTTTTAGGATCAATCTCATATTTTTCAGGAGATAGGGAATTACATCTTGACAAGCGGTCAAATCCATTCATCATTCCTTTCAGAACCCCTTGTTTTTTAACAGCTTCCAAGGCATAAACAGAACAAGAAGGCGTGAAAGAACATGATTGCGCATCTTGAGAAGAAATAAATGATTTGTAAAAAAGAAAAAGCCCTGAAAATACGAATTGAACTTCATTGGTATTCACATGGACATGTTCATATTGATCACTAATCTTTGTCTTTTCAGCTGAAGAAATATCATATTTGATACCGCTTAATATTTCCAATTCAGAATCAACCTGCGACCATACTTGAAAACTTATACTATTTATTATGAAGATCAATACGATACATCTCATCATTTTCCAGCTCATCAATTTTTATATTTTCAAATGTAGTGATTTTATAATATTCCTCTCCATGTAGATAAGATACTTGAATTACTTTTTTTGGAAATGGCAAGCCGTTTACACTTACATAATCTTGGTAAAATCTTTTTCCCATGATTTCACCATTGGGCTTAAACAAAACTATACCAAAGAGTTGATTATTCTTTAAAGAAAGGACTGCTTTTCCCAATTTATCTTCTAAACCTGTGGGCGGCAACCATTCAATTATAGTTTGATCTTCAGATTCCTCTATTGAATTAATATAATAACCTGATTTATCAAGTCCGTAATTCTTCAAATCACCGCTTAAGGCTAAATTGAAAATTGTGAATTTATTTGTATTGGGCGTAAAACTTTGGCTTTCAATCTTCTTATTGACCAAAACATACATTTGGGTGTCGGCCAAAACCAAAGTTTTCTTTTCAGGAAATGATACCTGGTAAACAATCTTATTGAATTCTTTATCATAATAAACTTCCCCTTTATAGAATTCAGATCCCTTTGGATTTTTGTCTTTAATAGAAAAATGGGCAGTAACCCTAAAGTAGGATTGAGAAAATGAGGAAGAACTTATTAAAAAAAAAAGGAAGACTAATACTAGTATATGTTTCATAAAAACAAATGACTATCCCTAAAAATAGGGATAGTCTTTATTAACTGATTTTTACTTAGATCTACTTTTAATAAGAAATATATGCAGGTGAAGATAATGCACCCAATAATACGGAGGTTCCTAAACCAATGAAAAAAGAAATTTTATGGTTGCTTCCTTTATCATTATTTAATAAAACAGTAAAAATACCAATTGGCCAACAGCAAAAACCCCAAGCAAATGAACCCCATTCCATTTCATCTAATGAAAATCTGTTATGACCCATCATTCCTTCTGGTCCATAGGATAGATTCATACCGGCAACCAACCCTGCATTCTCCTGATAAATATTGTGAATAGTCACATTTTCATTCATGGAAACATAAGCTTCCAATTCATTAAGCTCAGTGAATTCAGCATTAATCTTTTCCTCATTCAACTCAAATAAATCTGCGTTGTTTGCATAGCTAGAAGATGCTATAACAAAACAAGCTGCAACGGCTAGTAGTAATTTTTTCATGTTTAATGGTTTAAAAGTTATAAATTTATTACTTCCCTAAGTAACAATTAATGTTACATATTTGCAATATATTATGTAATAATTTATATAACTCTTTAAGTTTTTCGATTAAATCACAACCTTTCTCGGTATATCCATTGGCAACCTACTGAGCAATTCATAATTCAACTGATTACTTAGCTCTCCAAAACTGGCTACCGTTACATTGACCTTACCATTAGCATTGGAACCTATCATAATTACTTCATCTCCTTTCCCCACATTTTTGCATTCAGTCACATTGATAATCATCAAATTCATGTTAACAGTACTTATAACGGCAACTCTTTTCCCATTTACAATCACTCTTCCTTGGTTGCTCAACGATCGTGCAAATCCATAAGCATAGCCCACAGGAACTGTGGCTATCTTCATCTTCTTGGTTGCTTGATAGCTGGTTCCATACCCTATGAATTCGCCCACAGGAACCTCCTTAACTGACATAATCTTACTTCTCCAACTAATCACTCTTTTTAAAGGATGCTTTACCCTTCTGCTGATACCTTCCTGACCGTAACCATTACTTCTTTGATAGGCGATAAATGTCTCTTGACTAGGCCAAAATCCATATAGCAGAATTCCAATCCTGACCATATCCATCTGGGTTTCGGGATAGGACATGGCCGCTGCGGAACAGGCTGTATGCCTTCTTTTGGGGACTAATCCATTTGCCTTAAAAATATCACAAATATGTTTATACTTTTTGATTTGATCCATTACCCTAAGGTAATTGGTGATGCTTTCAGCCCCGGCATAATGAGTGCATAACCCCTCAAATTCAATAAATTCTTCATTTTCTTTCATCATCTCCATCACCTCTCCCAAATGTTCTTCTTGAAAACCCGTACGGTTCATGCCGGTTTCAACCTCCACATGTATTTTGGCTTTTTTACCTACTTTCTTGGCAAACTCAAGTGCTGCTTTCAATCTTCCTATTTCAAACACATAAAATTCCACATCATTTTCAATGGCCCATTCGGTTTCTTCATCTTCCATCCAACCCATAATCATAATAGCTGTAGATTGCTTTTTCACTTGGCAAACTTGTGCCGCCTCCTGAATGGAAAATACAGATAAATGCTTTACTCCGGCTGATTCAAACAAGGGAACCATTTCCTTTATTCCGTGACCATAAGCATTTCCTTTTAGTACTGCTGAAAGCAATACATTATTGGCCAATTTGCTTTTCACAAATCGCACGTTTTGTCTGACCGCACTTTTGCTTAAGGTAATGGTGGAAGTACTGAATATGTTTTGATTCATATTTCCCTTTTATGTTTTAAAGAAAGAAAATTGATTTATACAAAAAAAGGACAATAAGAAGTGATAATCAAATTAAAACAGTATTTACTCCATTAAAAATTGGACCTATTCAACCAACTCAAAGTTTTTCATTAATCCTATATACATTTTAAGACCCGGTTCAATAATCTCATCCGGAAAATCATAAAATTCATCATGAAGATGGGCGCAATCTTCCCCTGATCCAATACCAAAAAAACCTGTTTTATATTGGAGTTTATATTGACCAAAATCTTCACTCCACTTAAATGGGGTTTGCAATTGCTTAAATTTAACATCCATGGAAGTAGCAGATTTTTGCATAATCTCAAAAGCTTCTTCAGTATTGACGGTGGAAGGAAATACTTCAGTGTATGATATTTCACAACCTAAGCCCTCAACTTCGCAATATTTGTGGGCAAGGCTTTCTGCTTCATCAATTAAAACAGACATATCTTCATCTTTCATCGACCTTAGTGTAATTCTTACTTCCCCGTAGCCAGGGCTTGTACCAAAAGCTATTTCTCCCAACTCACTATGGATAACAGTTGCCAAGGTTAAATCCGAGAAATTAACTGTTCGATGAATTTGGGTCATTTCGGTGGTGATTTTTGCCATGGCGATGACAGGACTGATTCCATATTCGGGCTCAGCCGCATGACTTGTTTTTCCAAACAACTTAATCACCATGCCTCTTGAAGCGGCCGCAAAGGTTCCCGTTTTGGTGAATATCTCTCCTTTTGGATAATCAGGCAGATTATGCAACCCAAATAAATAGTCAAGATGTATATCAAGTTCTTTTAAGCCTTTATTGATCCTTTCTGCCCCTTCTCCTGTTTCCTCCGCAGGTTGAAAGATCAAATAAACATTACCTCTATTTAAAAGATTTTTTTTCAAATAAGAGGCAATTCCTGCCACCATGGCCATGTGCCCGTCATGACCACATTTATGAGATACATGAGGTGTTTTAGATTCATACTCCAAATGAATGGTTTCCTCAATATGCAGTGCATCTAAATCAGCTCGGAAACCTATGTTTTGACCATCTTCTTTTCCTTTGAACAAGGCTATCACACCAAATCCGCCAATATTCTCCCAGATTTCATCAGGATTAAATTCCTTAAGAAATTCCACTATAATTTTGGCAGTCTTTTCTTCCTGATTGGAAACTTCCGCATTGGCATGTAATCGATGTCTTAATTTTACAAGCTCTTCTACATCAAGCTTTAAAGCCATAAAAAATATTTTAAAACTTTATTCTACTGTTTTCTCTATATAATTGGAATTCAAGATACCCAGAGCTCCCATATATTTCACTTTAAAATTGATTAAATCCCCAACTTTTCGCTTTTTAATGTTATCCCCTAAATCTATCACGATCATATCGGAACTTGAGCCTACAATTTCAAAATCATAGCCTTCTAAAATAAGGTATTTGGGATCAATATCTAAAACCCCTATATCCAATATAGCCCTAAAACTAGTTTCACCGTATAAAGATTCATCAATTTCGGTTGTTTCACCTTGTGGATTGGCTGCCATTTCACCCATAGGTACTTTTGGCTTTTCTGTTATTTCAATTATTTCGGTAAAAAGCTCTAAACAATCATCATGCATGCCCTCGATAGTGGTTTCATCGAATAAATTTGCCCCGAAATAAAGTGTCTCCCCTATTCGAAAGTGATTTACCCCTGCAGGAATCTGTTTGTTCATGATCAACGGGATCGTAACAGAAGTACCACCAGAAACTAACGGCAACTTTCTATTAAATTTTAACTCGATAATCTGTTTGTAAAGACTTAATTGAATGAGCTTATCTTGGGAAGGCATCACGCCATGCAAACAATTTAAATTAGTGCCTATTCCCTCAATTTGAATATTGGGCAATTCAAATACTTTGGCATAGAAATCAATGAGGTGATCTCCCATCACCCCTTCTCTTAAGTCACCAGTTTCAACCATGATGATGACTTTATGCGTTTTATTTTGACGCACAGCCTCATCAGAAAGCAATTTGAGGGTATAATATTCCGTATTCATGCTCATATCCGCATATCGAACGATATCAGGAATACTTCTTTTGGCTGGCGGTTTAATGTAACAGGTCTTTACCGTAGGATCAATCTCCTTTACTTTTTGAAGGTTTTTAATCCTAGAATCATGAATTTCCCTGAAACCTAAATTGATGACCTCCTTTAGATAAAGTTCGTTACCACAGAAAAGCTTGGTGACTGCTCCCCAATCTAAGTTGTTTTCAGTAAAAAGTTTGTGTAAAAAATCAAAGTTATGTTTTAATTTATCCTTGTATAATTTTAAAAATGCCATGTTTAGTTTTTTAACCTCATCTCCAAATATTTGTTGGTGAAGCCTAGTTTCTCATATAAGAATTTGGCAGGATTTTCAGGTTCAACATGTAGGGCAATATCTCCTTTAGCTGTATTGATTGCTTTTTTCATCAGCTCTTTACCAACGCCTTTACCCCTCTGATCTGAGTGAACAGCTATGTACACCAATATGTTTTCAGGAATATAACCTGACATTCCGGTTTGATTGACTACAACTGCTCCTTTTATACTTCCACTTTCCCTAGCTAAAACAACAAACCCACCTTGATGACCAAATGAACTGAGTGCATAATCCAAACATTTCATAATATCATCTTTGGAATCACCAAATTCATCAAGATGTGTATGCAGAAAATCTGCAATCTCATTTTTTTGTAAAGTTGTTGCTGAGTCTATTGAAGTTAAAGTTTGAAATTCCATGTAGTTATTTGTTTTTAGGATATATTAGAGAGTAAGTTACGAAAATTATTGCTGAAAATAATATACCAAATACATTAGGATCTAATCCTGCGGGTAATTTAAATAAAATATCAGAAAAAGGAATGCCAATAATCTGCATTTTATTGATTGATTCTACCGCTTGACCAGGCGTCATACTTTCTAAGTTAATCCCAATAAATTCTATACTCGATTTTGCTTCACTTATAAATGTTCGTAATTCAGGCATTTTAGTTGCAGTTCCGAAGGTAATTTTATTGGCTTGCAGTAGTGCGGTAGTCAATCCACCCGCAATCATAGCCCAAAATGCCGCATTATTATTGCTCTTTTTCCAGAACAGTCCGCCCAAAATCGGGATAAAAAGACCGGACACCATAAAAGCATAGCTATATAGCATCAAGCTCAAAACATTTTCCATTGCGCTCGCGAGTAAAAGTGCAACTGCCCCAACAATTAATGTCACAATTTGAGATAGTCTGAGCTCTTTTTTATCGGAATTAAAGCGAGTGGTAAATTTTTTAATAAAATCTGATACAAAATTTCCTGACGAGGCCATCAGGCAACTATCTGCAGTTGAAAGGATAGCTGAAAAATATGCTGACATCATGATACCCAACAACCCAACAGGCAGAACAGTTGCCAACATCATCGGCAATCCTTTTTCTGGATCCGCTTGAGCAATATTTTCAGGGCCTAATGCAGCAAACATGCCTTGATCGGCTGCTACTCTGGCTAAAACGCCTAGTGCAACGCCCATAAATGCCATAATTGGCCATTCGAAAACACCTGCTATAAACCAAGCTTTTTTAGCTGTTTTAACGTCCCTACTAGCGTAAATTCTTTGATACAAAGTCATGCCCACAAACCATATTGGGATAATGGTCACTACCCAGTACACTATATCTTGCCAGCTAATATTGGTAAAGGATAACATTTCAGGATCCAAGGTTTCTTTTATAGCCGACCATCCGCCTACTGCATTGTAGGAAAGTGGAATTCCGATGAAAATCAGACCGCTTAATAAAAGAATCCATTGAATGGTATCGGTATAAATCACTGCTTTTATGCCACCCATTACGGTATAGACCACTGCAATAACGCCCATGATAATCAATGCCTGATTCAAGCCCAAATCAGGAAAAGTACCGGAAGCTAATTTTGCCCCCGCTAAAATTTGGGAACTGGTGAACCCCAAATATCCAATAGCAGAAATTAAGGCGGCCAATAATGCCGTTTTCTTATCAAAAAAGTAGGCAAACAACTGAGGCATGGTATGAAATTTTTCAAATGCCTTATTGCCCCGCACCACGGGAATTAAAAAAACGGCCGCTAACCAAGCCCCGATCAAGCCTGTAAAAAGCATCCATGAACCAGAAATCCCAATGGTAAAGCCCAGGCCGCCTAATCCGATAGAGAAACCACCCCCAACATCTGTGGCCACCACGCTTAATCCTATATGCCAGCTGGTCATTTTCCTGCCGCCCACATAGTAATCATCCATGCCTTTGTTGGATCTGAGGAAATAATACCCCACTCCTAACATGGCAATCATATAAGCAATAAAAATAGAAATATCTATAATATGCATATTCTATAAATCAATAATGATAATTGTAGTTAAACAATAAGATTGGATTAAATCTTAAACTACGAAAAATTTGGCAATCATTAAAATCCTGTGAAGGGCAAAGTTTTCTAAAAAGTTTTGATCATCAGCCTGCTCCGCCCTTAGCAGTATAAACTTTTTCTCATTAGGGGAAGCAATAAAGGAAAGCGCATCAAGTGCAATGGTTCTCATATGTATGGGTTTTAATTGAAATTAATTAAATACTAAAGTTGTGATTATTTGGGGAGATTTGCAAGAGGTGGGGATGGGGAAGTTGGAATGTAAATGGTAAGGCTATTTACCGGGAGGAATGTTAGGTATGAAATTTATTTCTTTTCATTCATAAAACTAAAAGTAAAGTCAACTTGATTTAGTCGCTTGACTTCTATCATTTTAGAATATAGCTGAGAGTGTTCAGATTTACAATATTTAACATATTCATTTTTGAATAAATCAAATTTAGAGGTTGTAGGTATTGCGAAGAAATGTCCCATCAATGAGAATTCGTAGAATCGATACTCTTTTATTATTCTTTCGTGATGTTCAGAAAAACGTATTTCAGGGTGTATAGCATCTTGTGAAGAAAAAAATATAGCACCATTAGCCGGAGTGAAATAGAATAATGGATAATCTACTAAATCATAACGAGCAAATTCACGAATGAAATTGAACTTTTCATCATGGGCGTCCCCAATCATTCTTGCTCGATCTTCTAGGAAAACCTTATAAATGGCTCGTTTAAATTGTCTTCCCATCTTTTCTTGAAAATGATTTTTCAAAGAATACTTAGGTTTTGTTCTAATTGTACGTGCATTCCAATTTATGTTAAAAAATTCAGATTTATACCTACCGATCTTTTCCCTTTCATTAGAAGCATCTAAAAGGAAAAATCGCGAAATGTTAAACACTTCTTTGAATACAAGTTCTACGGAAGGCAGATTAGGCATAGGAGAACCAAAATAATGATTACATAAATCACAGACATCTTTGCAAAGATGTTTTCCTCCTAATGATTTGGGAATAGTATGAGCTTTCTTTTCAAAAGGAACATCTTCTTCATTCCTTGAACACCAAATACATTGCTTCATAAATTATTAACTCAAGTGACTTAGTGATTATTTTTTTATAAACTTTTTATTCAACATAGTTAAGAAACACTATTTCATCTTCTCTTGGAATTTCATCTTCTTCAACACTTTCTCTTTCAATTATTTCCGTATTCAATTGTAATGTTAAAATTCCTTCATCAGCGAAATCTTCTGAAACTAACTTCCATTTAATATTCACTTTTTGACTTCCTTCAATGTTGGGCCTTAAGCAAATATCATCTGTTCTTATACTATCTTTTTGCACTAGAATTGTCTCTTCGGGCTCAAAAACTCCATTGTTGGTACCCTTGAACATGAAAGTATTATAAGTGTACTGATACAAATCATAAAATTTGTCTTGTTTAGAAACAGTATCTACAGTTACACCATCTGAATCAATATCAAAATACATTTTATAATTCTTAATTGCAGTATTTCCAATATTCTTAATTCTAATTGAAAAAACACAAGAACTCCTATTGTAGTTAGTTCCATTTATAAAATACCTTATTGGTTGAGGTTCAATATCTATTTCTCTTCTCTGCTTTCTATTTTCACTTGGTGAATATCCTAAATCGAATATTCCTCCTGTTGGAGGTTTAAAAGGTATGGTTTTGTATGTTATATATTTTTTTACCAGCTTAGGATTGAAGTCAAGGTGTGTAGTATCATCATGGAATGTTACTTTGACATCAAATGCGATTTTGTGATTGATGTTTTTGACATACCAATCAAATGTATTTTTATTTTCTTCAATTAGGTCGGAAATATCCTCCCAACAGAACAAATGGATTTCAAAAAATCCATCTTCTCGACTTTCAATATCTTTAACCCTTGCGTATTCTTCTATTAATGAGTCTTTATTGGCGGTAGTTGCGAAATAAAACTTCTTGAGTTTTGGAGTAAAGAGTCTAGCCTTTTTAATTTCGTTATCTATTTCAGATTTCTTTAGCTTACTGTTCACATAGTCGTCTTTCCCTTTACACTGAATCCCATAATAACCTATTTCATTTTTAGGTATACCATAAACATCAACTCCATGTTGGTTTTGACCAGACCTTCCGTTCTTTTTTATTTCATGGCACTCCCATATTTCTCCCCACAGCTTTTTACAGAGAGATTCAAAATCTTGCCAGTTTTCGGGTTTCCTAATTGATTTTTTCATTTTGTGGAAATATCAAAGGCTAAGGTTATGGCAAGTGCTTAATTTCAAGGCACTTACTTGTTTGATTAGCAGAAAGTGTAATTTGTTTAATTTAAGCATTTCATGATGCATTTGCTATAACCCTTGTTTTCAAACAGTTATTTTAAAGCGTTTTTTAATCTCAAAGCCAACCTTTCAGTATCCTCAGTTTCAACAATATAATTACTGACCATTGTAACAAATTCTTCCTCAACTCGATTCACGGAAGTCGCTTCTTGGACAAGACTATTAAAAAGTGCTTTGCCATCACTTTTACCCTTATTTGTTCTATTAAATTCTGATACTACTTGGTCGAGAGATTTCTTTTTAAAAAAAGAATCCCCAAAATGCCTAAAAAACTTTAAATCTAGATTTATTATCAATTTATCAAGTAAAAATTTCTCTATACTTGGTATTGGCAAAAAAGAAACATTTAACGCTTTCATTTTACCTCTATCTTTATATTTGCTTTTGTAATCTTCTTCAATATCTCCATCCAAGACACTTATTACGCTTTTGCCAAATCCTAAAAGTTCAGAGTCCAAAATATCACTATGTAAAGAAAGAGTGTTTTCCCAACCACCACTTGGTAATATGTGAATTAATTTTGAAGTGTTTAGGTCGTGTCTTCTTTGAATCCATTCAATAATTGTTCTAGCCAAATGGTCTTCTACAAGGACTAATAAGTCGTAACCATCAAAGAATGAAATGTTTCGAGTTGCGTAAGATGGATAACAAGGATTTATTACCTCAACAGTATTATCAATATGTTTCTCTAAATAATAAATATTGTTCGGAGCAATTTGTCTAACAAGTTCAACGGAATGTGTTGAAAAATATATTGCAATATTTCTCCCTTTACAATTGTCCTAAAAATTTAACTAACCTCACAAGTGCTTGTGGGTGCAAAGCAAGTTCAATTTCATCAAGGAGTACTATATAATGATCTCTGGCAGATTTTTTTATTAATTGAAAATGAATTGAGTGTAATAGTGAAATCAATAAGTTTTCTCCAGTGCTTAAGCTAAACTGACTTATAATTAGGTCTTCCTCTTCATTTATCGAAAAATAAGGAGACCCTCTAAATTTAAACAAATAAAAAGCATCTTTTGCTTTAAGTCTATAAAGTGAATTATAGTAGTTGGCATCATCTTTTAGAATAATACCCAAATTTTCCTTTACAAAATCTTCCGCAGGTGTTAGATTTTCTCTTTTTACCTTATTCGCTCTATATAAAGCTCCGTAGTTTGCATCTCTAAATCTGTTGCCGTGAATTATACTCCCTTCATAAAAACCATTAAGTCTCAAGTCGCCCTCAAAATCCCATTTGACATCATCTTTTTTGGTTGCAATCATTGAGTCACCTTCAAGATGATACTTTATGTATGCCCGTTCTGGGGTGTTTTGGAAGTAGGAAGATAAAATTTTTCTATAAAATATTGCGGAAAGAGAAGCAATTAAGGAGCTTTTGCCAGATGCATTCTTCCCTGTAATTGCATAAATACCTGGTCTTAAATTCAATGAAACATTTAGAGTTTTAATACCTCTAATATTTTTTAATTCTATATCTAATTTGTCTTTCATTTTATAACGCTTGCCACGAATTCCCTATCAGCATTCCTAATATTTATTATTCTATAGTTGATAACTAAAGTATATCATCATTTTTGATATTCCAATTTAACACAAGCTAACCGAAATAATATCCAATTGCCAAAATAATCGACTAAACTTATAAAATGTACGACCTAAGCAAATTCATAAAAGATTCTTGTGCCCATGGGCTTATCTCTTATTTTTTGATTGGCTTTATATAAGTAGGGAATAAAATGGCTCCATAAAAACTTCCCAAAAATGTTGCAGCTAGGCAGGTGGATAAATCAATCCCGATGCCTTTCCCGTTTGGATTGCAATGACAGCCTTGGTTCATTTTTGTTTTAATTCTAATAATTCATCAAGCTTATAGATTTTGTTAGAACTATCTGAAACATCTCTAAAGAATATATACTCAGATGTTTTACCGATATATAATAAATTCGAGTCAGATTTAATAGTGTCTTTATCCATTAGGATTGTGATGTCAAGTATTTTTTTATTGTTTAATATTTTATTTGCTTTCTCTTTATTATTTAGCCACAAAAACAAGATTATTAGGTTAAGTAAAAATAAAATACTCATGAATTTAATTTTACTTCTTGTTTGTTCCTTTTTATAGATGGTTATTCTTGCAAAAATTAATATAAGCCAAAGAATTCCTAATATTAATAAACCACCAAATCCGATATATTGATGATCCACTGAAAAACTACCCGCCACTAACATGATGAATACTATTAAGAATAATTGAATTGCTATGCTTATTAAAAAAACTATGGTATTAATAGGTAAAAATATATAGTCGAAAATATCTTTCTTTTTATTAAACTGAAACTTCAGTTTATGCCAAGATGACTTTACTGAGAGTAATTCATTAAAAGGTTCTTCCTCTTTATTAGATTGGGAATCTTTTTCTTGGTGGACTATTGATAGTTGTAAACCAATAAAAATCACTATTGAAGCAGACAAAGTCAAAATGAATGGGACAGTTAATGGTAAAAATGAGAATATTAATTCAGAGGTAGTTAGATAGGTATTTATATTTATGTCAAATTGACTATAATAGAAATGATAGTTTAGATAACCCAAGAATATTAATCCTCCAGAAATTAAAGGAATATTATTTTTAATTATTTCAGATTGATTCATTGCAAATAAAACGCTATACTATGATTAGTGGGGCTTAAAAAACACTAAGCTTGCCATTCGAACACAGCCACAGCAATTAATAAATTTACACATTGATTTTTAGAATCTGTTTGTTAAATTAATGAACTTACTCAATAATTCTAAACTGTCCCTCACTTTTAGACTTTGCTGATAAACTTGGAATGCGAAATCAACTAAATAAATTTCTTTATGTCTATTTATTTTAGCAGGGTCTTCATAAGGGTAATATTTAATTAACTGAGGTTTTGGATCATATACAGTTTTAAAATGCCCGATCCCATTTCTTATTTGACTATTTAAAGTGTCTAAAAAATAATCGTTAAGAAAATTGTGCTTTTTTATAATGTCTTTTTTTGTTCCATTACTTTTACTAAAATATTCAGCTAGTCTACTGCAATCTCGAATAGTTCCAAAATCGTCAATATTGCTTCGTTCAACCAAGTTAATTAAGCCAAAATAAACCGAAGAAATTCTTGAAAGGTATTCAAATTGCTCAATATACATTTCTTTTAAATCAAGAAATTCAAATGTTGATAATCCAAAATCATCTTTAAACTCTTTTGTGAAATCGTCCAAATATGAAAGGACAATTACTGGAAAGAAGCTCTTTATATTGGTTAAAAATTTCTCTACTAGCTTAACCCCTTTTATAAATTCACTCTCAATATTTATATATGTTTCAAGTTCTGATTTTAAACTCTTTAACTCATTAATTTTTGAGGAAACTTTATCAATGGTTCCGGTTTGAAGCTTTTGAGAAAAATTCGTTTGATAGTAAATTGTATCTAATCCTTTAAAAAAATCTCTATTAATTTCTTTTAAGACAACAGAGCATGCATCGAAAGTTATTATATCCAAATTAAGTTCTGTTCTAAAATTCTTTTTTGCCTCTATTAAATAATATTCCCAGTTTCTATTTTCAAATAGTTCAAAACAAGTTATCAGCTGTTCAATTTTATTATCATAAAGACCTAAAAAGGCTATAACATTTTTTTCAAACCTTTTGATATTTTCAAAACCAATTGTTGAACCAATTCCCATAAAGGGGGTTAATGCGGCAATACCGTTAGCATTACTAACTTTTAAAGCAATTGGCAGTTCAGAAGAAATACTAACAATTTGAGTTGTTTCTTCAAAACCCATAGTTACTTTATCATTGGGGAATTCAAACACGGGGTCAGCCTCCTTTGCCAGTCCTTTAAGTAATTTCCCACAGCTGTTGCAGGCTACTTTAACTACTACTGGATAAACGTAGCCAACCTGATGTCTTAATCTGATTTTGTGTCCACATGTTGAACATTCAAGAATTCCACTAATTGTCATATTGTGAGTTGATTGATTAGGTATAGCCGCTAATAAAGGGTAACAACTTTTCTATATACAAATATTATTATACAATTGATGTTAACCTGAACCTAACGGCTTTTTTAACATTCCAATTTAACACAAGCTAACCGAAATAATATAAAATTGTCAAAATAATCGACTAAACTTATAAAATATACGACCTAACTAAATCCATAAAAGATTCTTGCGCTTATGGCTAGTGCGTTATCTCTTCTTTTTTGATGGGTTTTATATAAATAGGAAAGAAAATGGCTCGATTAAACTTTAAGACTTTATATTTAAAGATTTCCCAAAAATATTTCAACCAAATAATATTTGGTACTGAGTAAATTCCACTCTTCCTGACCAAATATTATTGCTTCCTAATTGAATTTCACCCTTCCTGAGTCATTATTGACCCTTCCTGAGTGCCTTTTGGGCTTCCTGACTCATTATGGGGGCTTCCTGAGTGATTTTACCCCTTTCCTGAACCACTATTGCCCCTTCCTTAGTCATTATTACCCTTTCCTGACTGAATTTTAGGGGTTCCTGAGTAAAAATTAACCCTTCCTGACCATCAGGAAGGGTTTTGGACAATTATCGTTTGTTTAAGTATCGGCTATAATAGCCTTTTCTTCTGGCCTCATCTTTCCAAAACAAATATTTACCCGCTTCATAGATTTCATCTACCGCTTGTTTGAGATAAGTATAAGCTTTGTCCCTAGTAATTTTGGGGCTGCTATCTTCTTTTCTTTCACCATTGGCTTTGGCCAATAAACCACTTAGGTTTGAAGCTTCATTAGCGGCCTGATCCAATTTAGTTTCATCAAAATTAATGGCTGTTAACAAGGGCAAGTTCGCTAGTCCCAATGCGGCCAAGTCACTTAAATCTTGTACCAAATCAGCATTACTTGTCCCTAGTTCTATACCCTGGACTTTACTCAATAAATCAGGGCGTTTCCTAAAGGCAAAGCGAAATGCATGCTCTATTTCATTTTTCAAATCATAAGCTTTTGGGCTTACCTCATCCCACTCTTGTTGCGCTTCCTCTTTGGTGTATTGGTCCTTGTTCCACACCGATTGCGCATAGCGCAAGGCACCAATTCGAGTCTCCATTTCATCAAAATAAGCTTTGGGCACACCCACTTCTACTAATTGGGATTGGTCTTCTTTGCTCCACTCATGTAAGTCTGAGGCTTCCTGTACATAAACATCTACAGGCATGTTAGGGATTTTTGTGTCAGCTGGCTCTATAGCTGCAATAGAGTCTTTTAAGGTCTCAAAATTTTCTTTTGACATTTTATTTTTATTTTGGTTAAACATTTATTGAATTCACTATAAAAAAATTTCAACCCGAATAGTGGTTCTTTGCTATTCGGTATTAATAATTCAGCTTGAAACAAGCCAGTACCATAACTTTTAAAAATGTTGGGATTGTTTACTATGAGGAATCTAAAAAAGCTCAATAACCTTGCGTTTTAGATTGAAAACGAAATTATATGTACTAAAGTACATGAAGCAAATATATTTTCCGTTGATTTAAAGTCCAAAAAAAAAATTAGATTTTTTATAATGGGTCTTATTTACTTCTTGATATCAATCGAATGGTCTAATGTTGCCTGAATATCAACATCGATTTCATTAGAATATTTCATCAATCTTCTATTGGCCAAATCACAATAAACAGATGATATTTCACTCCCTATATAATTTCGATTAGTTAAGAGTGCCATTTTAGCGGTAGTGCCACTGCCCATAAAGCAGTCATATACAATATCATTGGGATTGCTCCAGCTTAATATGTGATCCTTAGCTAAGTTTTCTGGAAAAATTGCAGGATGTTCAAAAGCTTCTGAGTCTTTGGAGCTGTGTCCTTTACCAACGGCATACTCCCAAACATTGGTTCTCCTACCAAACTCTCCATATCCGCCTCTAGTTACTTTTTTAAGTTTGCCATTCACCAATCTTTTGGTTCCATTATCACCATTACGGCTTTCTTTATTCTTTCGGTCTTTTATTAGATTAATAGTCTTTGGAGCCCCTTTGGTGAACACAAACATATATTCAAATCCCTGCCAATATATTCGATTATTACCGCTAGCCCCTTTAGGAGGTTTTTTGAAAATCATGGTATCCATTAATCTAAAACCTTTATCCATAAAAGTTAAGGCTTGCTTAAAGCTTGTACCGGATTCGCTACCATTGCTGGTTTTATCAGACACAACCCAAACCACTACTCCGCCCTTCTTGGTGACTCTAAACAATTCACTAGCCACCTTCTCAACATCAAAGGAATATTCATGATAGTCTCTCATATCATCATAGGGAGGAGAAGTAACTGTCAGATCAACAAAACAGTCCTTCATTCTCCCCATAGTTATTAGGCAGTCTTCATTATATATATTATTGAGTTGCATTTAAAGCTATAGTTAATTAAAGCTTTAAATTAAAAAACATCAGTTAAATACTAAAGTATTGTTTAAAAAGCTTCCTTAATATCAAAGATCTATTATTCTGGGTTTAAAATCGTTGAAGGAATTTTATTAATGATCAATAGACGAAAACCGATAGAGATATTTACTAACTATATAATTTAACCACAATAGAAACAAAAGAAAACAAAAGGACAGCCATAGGCTGTTTTCAACTCTATACATCAGAAAATGAGGTAAAATTAATGAAAAAGCAATGTTTCTTTAATCCTGACTATTTGTAGGGGGGGGATTAAGAAAAAATAAAGGACATAAAAAAGCCTGACTAGTTTCCTAATCAGGCTTTGTAAATAAAAGTTGGCAACGACTTACTCTCCCACCTTTTACGGCAGTACCATCAGCGCTGGTGGGCTTAACTTCTCTGTTCGGAATGGGAAGAGGTGTACCCCACCGCTATAGTCACCATAAAGTTGTC
>NZ_JBNPEF010000041.1:0-23562 GCF_051117495.1 Marivirga sp.
TTTTTTTAATTATCTGTGCAAAAAGTGTAATATTGCTCATGAGGGGTTTTTTGGTTTTTGTGTCAACCCAAAATTAATATTTTGGGATAAAACTTAAACCCCTCTCTTTATTTAGGACGGTATTGAAATACAAAGATGAAAATAATTAAAATATCGGACAATGATTCAATATAGATTATCACAAAAGTTTACCCACGATTCTTTTTTACAAGTCGAAATTCGATTAAAATCCTCAAAGCCAACTTTTGAAATGAAATTACCTGATTGGAGGCCTGGCCGATATCAATTGGGGAATTTCTCTAAATATTTGAGGAATTTCAAAGCATTTGATGAAAATGGGCAGTCGTTGCATTTCAAGAAAATCAATAAAAACACTTGGGAAATTAATTGTGAAGATGAAATATGCATTATACAATATGAAATTTATACTTCCATTATTGATGGGGGGAGTACTTATGTAGATGAGGAACATTGGTATTTGAATTTCATAAACTGCATGCTTTATCAAGTTGATGAAATGCAGGACGTTCATAAAGTGGAATTGAAAATACCGGATGATTGGGAAATAGCATGTGGATTAAAAAGAAATGGAAATGAATTAATAGCCAACAGTTTTTATGAATTGGTGGATAGTCCTGTCTTAGCTGGCAGAAACCTTCAGCATATTCATTATCAAGTTGACGGCATCAATTTTCATTTATGGTTCAGAGGAAATATTGATCTGAAAAATAAGGATGGACTTTTGAGGGATTTTAAAAAATTTAATGCCTTTCAATTGAGGACCATGGGCGAATTTGAAAGTGATGACTATCATTTCTTATTTCAAATTCCAGATGAGAAAGCCTATCATGGAGTGGAACATTTGAACAGCACTTGTATAGTTTTGGGTCCTGCTAAGGAATTCAACACAGAAACTTTTTATAATAATCTTTTAGGTATCAGCTCTCATGAATTATTTCATTATTGGAATATTATCCGAATTAGACCTGAGGAAATGTATCCCTATGAATTTGAAAAGGAAAATTACTTTACAACAGGATATGTTGCCGAAGGGGTCACCACTTATTATGGGGATTTATTTCTGATTAGAAGCAGGGTGAAGGATCTGAAGTGGTATATGGAAGAACTCAACATCCTATTTAAGCGCCACTTTGAGAATTACGGAAGACTTTACACTTCCCTAGCAGAATCCTCATGGGATTTATGGCTAGATGGCTACGAAGCAGGGATTCCTCATAGGAAAGTTTCCATTTATGTAAAAGGGGCTTTGATTGCCCTCATCCTAGACTTAAGAATAATCTTAGAAACAAAGGGAGAAAAAAGCTTAGATGATGTAATGCGAAAATTATGGACGGATTTTTACAAGAAAAACAAAGGTTACAGCCCAAAAGATTATTTACAGACAGCTGAAGAAGTTATTGGATATGACTTAGCTAATTATTCCAATAAATTCATAAAAGGATGTGAACCGGTTGAAAATGAATTAAAAGATTTATTGAGCCAATTTGGATTTAAAATGGAATTAAAAATAAATGAAAGTCCATTAACTCATTATTTCGGATTAAAAATAAATGAAGGAAAAGTGGTTGGGATTGCCCCTGAAAGCCCAGCTGAAAAAGTATTTCGAATTGGAGATAAAATAATAAGCCTTGATGACCATAACTTCGAGGAAGTTGAGGATTCTATTCAAATAGAAGAAGGTAAATTTTATAATCTTAAATTTTTTAGAAATAATGATTTGAGAGAAGTCACCATTAAGACAGAAAAAGGAGGATTTTACAGTCGATATATTCTAAAAGAAAGTCAGAATAGAACTGATGCTGAAAACTTGATGAGAAAAAAGTGGTTAAATGTTTGATGGGGATACAAAAGGGAAGGCGAAAGGTAGCTATTTTTCTCGGTAGCATTTAAAAAGTCCTCCCTATTGGTTTAAAGGTACTTTTTCATTATTTCATGGTGTTCCAGAGAACACAATTTTGCATTAAATTGCTGATTTTTGCATTTTAATTCTAGCATAATCATTCTTACTTTTTCCATTGATGAAAAAGTAAGCAAAAAATCTAGGTAAAATGAAGCTGCTTCCCACATATGCCAACGCTGGCCCGCCATTTTACCCTCCAGCCCACTTTTTCGCTTTTGGCGAAACTTGGGGATCAGCTATTAATCTACTCAGCAAATAAATGTGATTTTATTATTTCATATTTAAATCAGATTTATCTTGTTTCCAGATACTTTTAAATTATTTGTAATTTGGAATGCTAAGGGGACAAAACGAGGAAAGCAGGAAAAATATAGTTTTCAATTTTTCTGAATTAATAAATTGCTTCAAGCCACAATTAAAACTGAAAATGGTGGATTTTACAGTCGATATATTCTAGAAGAAAATAATGAAATAAAAGAAACTGAAAAATTGATGAGGAAAAAGTGGTTAAATGTTTGATGGGAATACAAAAGGGTAGGAAAAGCGAAAGGCAGCTCCCCAGCTGCCTTTCTATTTCAACCAAAACCTTACAAAGTCATTGACTTGTATAAGATGTATCAAATGTATAATGATTTTTTTAAAGGGTCAAGCCCTAAAAAGATTTTTTTTGAATATTGTTGAAAAATTACTATTTTTAAGGTTATTTTCTTTTAAAAGTGCAATATAAATACACTGTTTACCCATATTATTTCAGAGATCCTTTAAAAGATTTCCAATCTAATTCAATGGGGATTTCCTGAATTGAATCTCCTATATTTTCAGATACAAATTCAATTCTTTCTTTTAGAGCCGGATGTGAAGAAATCCATTCCAAACTTTCCGGCAATTCCTTATTTTGTTGCTTTAATTTTAAAAAAAACTGGGTTAACCTGTTCGGGTTTATATTGGCATCTTTTAAATACTGGATGGCATATTCATCCGCTTCTCTTTCCATATTTCTGCTAAACCCGCTGCTTACTACCAATTTGGTAATCTCCTGCATTATGACTGGATCACCTCCTGAAATAATAAGAATTAAAGAATTCAATCCAATTTCCTTTACCAAATTTTTAATGACATGTCTATTTTCTGCATGTGCTAATTCATGCGCCAAAACTGCCGCCAATTCTTCTGGAGATTCGGTTTGTTCAATTAAGCCCGTAAAAACAAATAGTTGTCCGTTAAAGGCAGTAAAGGCATTGACTTGATCAGATTTTAATACATAAATATTATAATCATATCGGACAGAATCCATCGGCTCAGTTAACCTTTTAAATATGACATTCATTACTGAATCCGTCAGTCCAACGTCTAATGAATCATACTCTCTAAATATTTGTCGATTGAAAAAATCAGCAATATCAGCCTCTTGTTCCAATGAAACCAGATCTTGTTTTTCGGTGGTAGTAGAAAAATAAGTAAACCCGGCCCAAATGGCGACTGCAATCAGAATAATTACTGCTAAATCCCTAACATTCTTATTCATTACTACATTTTAGGAGGTTGATTTACTACTTTTTGACTTTCACTTTCCTTTCTCTTAAAAACTGCTTGGTAGGAAACCCTGCCAAAGAAAATGAAATAATACATTTGTCCTTTTCTTGCTTGCACGGCTCCAATAATGCTGAAAATGATATATATCAAATTAGCTATTCCTACTAACCATAAATAGCCTTTGAAAACATCGGTGAAAGCATAATCAAAAAATATAATTCTTGCCCCCCAAAAGACGGCCACTGCATTGAGGATGCTAGTAGGAAGTTGGCTAAGCAAGGATTGAAGTGAATGAAAACGGACAAACAAACTTTTTCCTTTATTGATGTAATAATAAATAATTGCTGCTACTAAATTCAAAATAGGCAAAGGAAGCCCAGCCCCTAATGCTGCAAACATCATAAGGTAGGCTCCCATTGCATCTTCCTTTTCCCGAATTTCTAGCTCCTCAGGTTGAGGAATTGGGTGATAATTTTCTTCTGTCATCATTATTATGGTTTTCCTGAAAATGGAGGATATTCATCTGTCATATAAGACATATATAAATTTACTCTAGTTTGCCATCTAAAAGTCCCCACAATAAACTCATGCCAAGATTTAGGAAATTCCCCAGTAAAAAGTACTACCCACCAAGCTATAAAGACCAAAATTTGTGTCCAGATTAATCTGAAAAATAAAATAAAGGCATGTGGAATGATTACATAAATAATACCAAATAAAACTCTTAGTATTACTAAGCCTCGGCTAATTCTTTCTGGATATTTGACATCCACATTTACGTATTCATCTTTAGCGTCTAATCCAAATGGTGGATAATCATCTGCAAGATTAGATATTCTTGCTTGAACGCGCGTATTCCATCGAATCAATTTTACTTGGTATTCAAAAAAACTTTGTGGATATCTTCCAGTGAATAAGACAACCCAAAAAGCAATGAATCCCAAGATAGCACCCCACAGGCTCATAAAGAACAATAAAAACACATGAGGAATTAGGATGTAAAGCCATCCGAAAAAAGTACGCAACAACAATTCCCCGCGAGAATAGCGGTCTTGATGTTTAATTTCAAAAGTTAACATAGTGAATATTGGTTTTGTGAAATTCGAAATTGTAAATTATTATGATAAATTACAATTTTTAGAGTATTTAATAACGAGAGTATTATCTACAATACAGCTTAAAACGCTTTAAATCAATAAAAAAGGCTCGAAAATTTTCGAGCCTTTCATTATTTGGGTTTAGCTTTACGATTTAAAATTCATAAGCTTGTTTTTCTAAAACATGATCAGCAATTGATCTTCTTACTTCTTTTAAGTTCATAGGATCAATTTTCGTGAATCTCTTCAAGCCTAATAACATCATGCGCTGCTCATCGCCTTCAGCAAAAGCAAAGATTGCTTCTTTTCCTGCTTTATTGGCAACTTCTACTGCTCGGTGCATATATAGCTTGGTCATATTGATTTGTTGTTTACAAGCTTCTTCTCCTTTGATGCCGACCAATTTCTCGGTTCTTAACATAGCAGATTCCGCGGCATAAACCTCAATCAACATATCCGCTAAATTCATAAGAATTTCCTGCTCTTGAGAAAGTTTCTGCATATACTTTTGAACCGCAGCACCGGAAATCATCAAGCCTGCTTTTTTCAAATTAGCTAGAACTTTTTTCTCTTTTGCGAAAAGTGCATCATCTTCCTCCGCTCCAAAATCAGGAATTGAAGTCAATTCCTTTTGCACGTTCATGGCTGGCGTCATCAAATCAAGTTTACCTTTCATGGCACGTTTCAACAACATATCAATGGTTAACATACGGTTGATTTCGTTTGTACCCTCGAAAATTCTGTTGATACGAGCATCACGATAAGCTCTGTCCATAGGTGCATCTGCTGAAAAGCCCATTCCACCATAAGTCTGAACACCTTCATCAACCACATAATCTAATACCTCTGAGGCATGTACTTTTATAATGGCACATTCAATGGCAAATTCTTCAACCGATTTTAATTTTGCTTCCGCTTCTGACATTCCACCCGCTACCAGGTCATCATAAGCATCATCAATATTTTGACCTGCTCTGTATGCTGCAGACTCCGCAGCATAAGTTCTAGCTGCCATTTCCGCTAATTTATGTTTGATAGCACCAAAACTTCCAATAGATGTTCCAAACTGCTTTCTCTCATTGGAATACTGGGCTGCCTGACCTAATACCGCTTTACTAGCTCCGATAGCAGATGCACCAAGTTTAATTCTACCAATATTTAAGATATTAACCGCAATTTTAAATCCATTTTCTCTTTCAGAAAGTAAATTTTCAACTGGCACTTTACAGTCGTTAAAGAAAACCTGACGAGTAGAAGAACCTTTAATACCCATTTTGGCTTCTTCCTCATTCATAGTCACCCCACCAAAATCTTTTTCCACTATAAAAGCAGAAAGGTTTTTATCATCATCGATTTTTGCAAAAACAATGAATATATCAGCGAAACCACCGTTGGTGATCCACATCTTCTGACCATTCAAGATATAATGTTTTTTATCCTCCGTTAAAACTGCTTTAGTTTTGGCTGCATTCGCATCAGAACCAGAATCAGGCTCAGTCAAACAATATGAGGCCTTCCATTCACCAGTCGCTAATTTTGGTAAATACTTTTTCTTTTGGGCATCATCACCATAATATAAAATTGGAAGTGTACCTATTCCAGTATGTGCAGATAATGCCACGGCAAAAGAATGGCCTGCTCCAATTACTTCAGCCACTAGCATTGAAGTATTGAAGTCCATTCCAAATCCATCATATTCTTCAGGAACTGAAGTACCTAAAAGACCTAATTCACCTGATTTATCCAACAATTGAGGCATTAATTCAGGATTTCCTTTTACATCATCGATTTCATCTAATTTGGGATATACTTCCTGATCTAAGAAATCTTTACAAGTTTGGGCAATCATTTTTTGCTCTTCTGTCCACTCCTCTGGAGTGAAAACTGCCTGAGCTGGTGTTTCTTCAATTAAAAAAGCACCGCCCTTTGCTGTGAATTTTTTTTCTGTTGTACTCATAATATTAGTATCTAGTATCTGGTATCTAGTATCTAGAAATTGCTTCTAGCAGTAAGAGTACCAAATGGGTTTAATAATTATTTTTTTTACTTGGAATGATTTAAGATTATCAAGTGCTAGTAAAACTCTAGATACTAGCTACTTGATACTCTTTACTGACTCTACATCATTTCATATATTCCGGCAATACCTTGACCACCACCAATACAAGCGGTAACCATACCGTATTTTCCATTTGTTCTTTTCAATTCATTTAATACCTGAACTGAAAGTTTTGCTCCGGAACAACCTAATGGGTGACCTAATGCAATAGCGCCACCATTTACATTTAATTTACTTTGATCAATATCCAACTCACGGATTACAGCTAAAGATTGAGCCGCAAAAGCTTCGTTTAATTCGATCAAATCAAGATCGTTCATTTTCAAACCTGCATTTTTCAAGGCTTTTGGAACTGCTTCTACTGGTCCTATACCCATAATTCTAGGCTCCACTCCTGCAACACTGAAACCCACCATTCTGGCAATCGGCTTCACATTTAATTCCTTCACCATTCTTTCTGACATTACCATCGTAAATGAAGCTCCATCATTTGTTGGAGAAGAATTACCAGCAGTAACTGAACCACCTTGGGCAAATACAGGCTTTAATTTTCCTAAAAGGTCTGTATTAGTTCCAGCTCTAGGTCCTTCGTCTTTATCTACTGTAAAGTCACGAGTCTTCTTTTTGCCGTCTTCCACATAAGTTTCCTTCACATTGATGGGCACGATTTCTTCATCGAATTTGCCTTCTTTCTGTGCTTTTATCGCTTTCATGTGAGAGTTGTAAGCAAACTCATCCTGATCTTCACGAGAAACTTTCCATTGTTGAGCAATTTGCTCTGCTGTTAGTCCCATTGAGGTGTAATAATCAGGAGTTTCGGTAGCGATTTTATAATTAAGGGCTGTTTTATACCCCATAATTGGCACCATAGACATTGATTCCGTTCCACCCGCAATGATGATATCCGCATAACCAGCTTGGATTTTTGAAGCTGCAATATTGATAGCCTCAAGTCCTGATCCGCAATATCTATTGATGACCATACCTGGCACTTCTTTACCAAGCGCTAAAAGCGAAATCATACGACCCATTTGCATTCCTTGCTCTGCTTCTTGCACAGCATTTCCTACAATAAGGTCATCCACCATTTTATTTTCTACCCCTTCTACTTGGGAAACAAGGTGTTTGATTACATCGGAAGCCAGATCATCCGGTCGGTAAAATCTAAAGCCTCCTTTTTTAGCTCTTGTTACTGCCGTTCTATATCCTGCTACTATATATGCATCCATTAGTTCTTTGATTTAAATTCTTAATAATTTTAACTTTATTACTTCTAATCTAAAAGTTGACAATTGACAACCCGATGAATCGGGCAATTGACAATATTCTGTGCTAAATAAGTCATGCAGCATTTGATTTTCTTCTGTATTTCTCGGGATGTTCAATCATATGATTTAACATTTTGCCAACTTGAATACTTTCATCCATCAATTCGTCATACTTACTTTTAATCACATACTTACAACAATAGGCGAAATCCAACCAAGTTTGAGTCTCAGTATTTTCCATATCGCCATCGGAAACTTTATTTACAAAATAAGCTTCATATTGTCTTTTCCTATATGATTCAGCAACTGCCGAAGCAACAGCACGTGAACTTCTTCTTATTTGATCAGTTAAAGAGTACCTTTCTTCTTTTGGGAAACTTTTGGTCAATTCAAAAATTTCCATCGCAAGCTTGAAAGCTTTCTGATAAACTGTTAATTTAAGATATCCCCGTTCCATTTTGTCAATTGTTTACTGTTAATTGTTAATTAGTTTCGAAGTGGCTTTCCTCCTTGCAATACCGCCTGGATTCTTTCTAGCGTTTTCTTCTCTCCTAATAAAGACAAGAAAGCTTCTCTTTCTAAATCCAATAAATACTGCTCTGAAACTTCCTGAGGATAAGATAAATCACCACCACACATTGCATAAGCTAACTTTTCAGCTATCTTTTGATCGTGCTCTGAAATGTATTTACCCATCTTCATGCCATTGATACCTGCTTTGAAAAGTGCAATTCCAGTTTTACCTTGAACTCTTATATCTTCTCTTTGAACTGGCATAGTGTAACCAGCATCCGCTAATCTGATAGCAGCAGCTTTAGCATCTGCAATCTGACGACTTCTGTTTATGCTAATTCCATCGGAAGGTCTTAAAATACCCATATCTTTAGCCTCATAAGCAGAAGTAGCTACTTTCGCCATGGCGATATTCATAAATGCATTTTGTAAAGCATTTAATTCTACATCACCATCTTGATATCTATCCGCAACGCGAAGAGCATTTTCTTTTGTACCTCCACCGCCAGGAATTACACCCACTCCAACTTCTACTAATCCTATATAAGTTTCAGCAGATGCTTGAACGTGATCAGCATGCATGGAAAGTTCGCAACCTCCACCTAATGCCATGTTATGAGGCGCAACTACAACTGGTACAGCTGAATATCTAGCTCTCATCATCGTTTGTTGGAACTGACGAATCATGAAATCCAATTCATCATAATCTTGCTCAATAGCATACATGAAAACCATTCCAAGGTTTGCTCCTAATGAGAAATTAGAACCCTCATTAGAAATCACAACTCCTCTATATTTTTCTTCACCTAGAGAAATTCCTTTATTGATGGCTTCTACCACTCCACCACCTAAAGTATTGGACTTAGATCGGAATTCAACATTGATAACACCATCGCCTAAATCAATGATTCCAGCTTCGGCATTGCTCCAGATTTCCTTTCCACTTTCTTTTAAGTTCTCTAGAATAATGAATTCCTCAGTACCTGGGATATTCACATATTTCTTGCTGTCTAGGTCATAATATTGCTTTTGACCTGCCTCTACTTTGTAGAAAGTATCCGCACCGGAATCCAGCATATCATAAACCCATTGATTTGGCTTATAACCTGCTTCTTCCATTTTCTCAACCGTCTTTTTAACACCTAGGGTATCCCAAGTTTCAAAAGGACCAATTTCCCAACCGAAACCTGTACAAACGGCTTGGTCAATTCTATATAATTCATCAGAAATCTCTGGAATTCGATTTGAAGCATATTGAAATAAACCATAGAATGAATCTCTGTAGAATTCACCGGCTTTATCTTTTCCACCTATTAAGACTGGGAATCTCTCTTTTAAATTGGAGATTTGCTTAGTGGATTCAAGCGTAGAAAACTTAGGCTTGGTCTTCGGCTTGTATTCCATAGAATCCAAATCCAAAGTCAAGATTTCGGTTTTTCCGTCTTTCTTGGTCTTTTTATAAAAACCTTGTCCGGTTTTATCCCCTAACCATTTGTTTTCCTCTAATTTGCCGATTACTTCAGGTAATTTAAAAGTATCTCTAGCCTCATCGTTTGGAAGGTTGTCATATAATCCGTTGGCCACTTTAATTAAAGTATCCAACCCTACTACATCAGAAGTTCTGAAAGTAGCAGATTTAGGTCGGCCTATTACAGGGCCGGTCAACTTATCGATCTCATCGATATTCATACCTAATTTCTGCATGGATTCCACTACCTTTAAGATGGCGTAAATACCTACTCTGTTTGCAATGAAGGCAGGCGTGTCTTTACATAAAACGGTTGTTTTACCTAAATATAAATCACCATAATGAATTAAGAAATCAGTGATTTCCTGATCGGTTTTAGGTGTAGGAATGATTTCCAATAATTTAAGGTAACGTGGTGGGTTGAAAAAGTGCGTTCCGATGAAATGTTTTTGGAAATCTTCACTTCTGTCTTCCAACATCTGATGGATAGGAATACCCGATGTGTTGGAAGAAATGATAGTTCCTTTAGTTCTGTGCTCTTCGACTTTTCCAAAAACTTCTTTTTTGATATCAAGTCGCTCAACAACAGCTTCCAACACCCAATCACAATCTTTGATTTTGTGCATATCATCATCAAAATTTCCCAAAGAAATCCTATTGGCAAAATCTTTATGATATAATGAAGCGGGCTTTCCTTTTAAGGTTGACTGAAATGCATCATTCACGATCCGATTTCTAACTTGTGGGTCTTCCTTAGTTAAACCTTTTTCTTTTTCGGCATCCGTAAGTTCGAAAGGTACGATATCAAGCAATAGCACTTCCACACCAATATTGGCAAAGTGGCAGGCAATTCTTGAACCCATAATTCCCGAACCTAAAACGGCTACTTTTTTAATGTTTCGTTTCATTTAGTCGCTATGGTTTAAATTTTAAAAAATTAATGAATTGATTCTTTCTTATTATAAATCTCGTTTTTGTCGATTATGTCATTCACTTTATTGATGACATCAAAAAAAGCCTCCAATTTATCGGGTTCAATAGTTTTGAACACCTCTTCATTGAAAGCTTTTACCGTTTCCCTTGAAATCGCTTTTTTCTCTATTCCTAAGTCAGTTAAAAAGATTCTTACCGAACGCTTGTCCTCTGGGTCAGGCTTTTTATAAATAAGGCCTTTCTCCTCCATACTTTTTAACATTCTGGTAAGACTCCTGCTTTCCAAGCCCATAAGTGGAGCTATTTTGGTAGCGGGAGTACCCTCTTTGGAATTAATATTGAGTAATACAAAACCTATAGAAGTAGTGATTCCGTATTTTACCGCTTGCTGATTATACATGCGTGAAATGGCATGCCAAGCGGCTTTTATATTGTAGTCGATGGATTCCTCTCTTTTCATAGAATTCAAATATACAAAAATATAGTATGCATGCATACTATATTTCAAAAAAATATTTTATTTGGTAATAAAACTTATTTAAGAAGAATGAATCTTAGAAAACGTATTTGGAAGTATAAAGATGTGTAAAAATTAATGTAATGTAATTCTAGCGCACTCTCAAGGAAATTGATGGTTCTGGGAATGAAAAAGTGAATATGCTTCGTAATATTCACTAGACAAGTCATTTAAAATGACTGATTATAATATCTTAGTCTACAGCATTTCAGATCAATTAAATTTCCAGACTTTAATATATCTGACATTTCTGTAAATCTTGCTTTATAATATAGACAAAATAAGAAATAAATTAAACCAATTTAATTTGGTGGCTGCTCCACTTTGTCTTTAATTGACTTATCGCTTTGATTGAATCTATGGTTGATACCCACGCTAATCGGTAAAGTGGTAAAAATACCAGTACTGGTATTATCATTTGGATTTGCAAAAACTGTACGCCCCAAGACGTTTATAAACCAATCGAAATTATCGGTTATTCCCCGACCGAATTTGACACCATAATTTAAAGAAAAGTAAGTTTCAGGCAATTCTGGAGAGTCTTCACCCGTAAGGGTACTCGCTCCCATGCCTGCAAATCCGGCCAGTCGCCATTCCGTACCCCCCTTATCAGTAAACAGATATTCTACGCCTGCTGAGTAATTCCACAACTGACGGTTGTCGGAATATAGTTCAGCTTGATAAAACTCAGCTCCTACATCTCCTCGAATCATCAATCTTTCTCTTAACGAGTATCCAAATCTAGCTCCTATATTAGCGCCCATATCCACCGTTTCAGCAAGGTCGGCAGTAGGAACTGCTGCTCCAAGTGGTAATTCAGCATTCCAGGGAAAAATATGATTCTCTTTTTGTGCTTTCAGGTTGGAAGGAAAGGTGATGTTGTATAAAAAAAATAAAAAGAATATTGCTACAGTTTGATTGGAAGAATGAGACATAACTATTTTTTATTAAAATCTTAAAAAAATGTATTACCCTATAAGAACACGGGAATATAATATGGCAGGTTTCGAGAAAAATTTCCTAAGCAATCACCATAAGACTGAAAAACATATCTAAAAACAGCAATGGGTTATTCTCGTTAGATAGAGAAAACCAACTATTTAACATGACACTTTTACTACAACTTTTAGTTCAAATACCTCAAGGCGTCCCACATCCTGATGATAGTGAACCTTTATTGTTACAAACTCCATTTGATTACATATTTTATATAGGATTACCTATTCTAATTTTAATTGGAGGTTATTTTTGGTGGAGAAGGAAAAAGAAAAGAGAGAAAGACAAAGACTATTAAACAAGATAACAACCTTCCCAATATACAATTTCAATCTGGATTTTTTTTACACAAAATATTGACAATCAATATTTTTATTTGCATATTGAAATTGTATGAATTTCAAATTCAACACATATTACAATTCTAATATTAATCCTAAAAAGATTTTCGGGCTCAAATTCTTGAGCTTCAAACCGGTTCACAGGCGAAATCTGCAACCGGTTTTCGATTGTTAGCCAATACTTATCACTTCATGTAGCTTTCAAACTTGGGAAGCAGGGTAACTTATGTGGTTTTCATTAAGCATAAATTACCAATCAATAAAGGTAGCCTATCTCAATAGGCTGTATTAAATATTTATTTCAAAATTTCAAAAACTTAAATCATAATAATATGAAAAGGATAAGTTATGCCTTATTGGCAATCGCATTAATTTTCTCTGCATGTACAGAAGAGAATTTAGATATGGGCAAACCCGATCATGCAGGTGGTCCAAAAAAAGATAAAGGCGGAGATGACGGAGGAAGTAGTGATGGTAGTGTCACTTACTATTTGACAGGAAGTTCTGAGGATATTCAAACTAATAGCAGCCTAGGATACTTGTTAGCAGGTGGTGCAAGTGATCAAAAATCATGGTTTGACTGGATGGTCAATAAATCAGACAGTGGAGATTTTGTTATTATCAGAACTGATGATAGTAATGGATACAATGATGACACTTTTATAGAAGGTGCCAATTCTATTCTCACATTAGTGATTAATGATCAAACTAGTGCAAATTCAGACTTTGTAAGAGATAAAATCAGAGGAGCTGAAGCATTATTTATTGCAGGCGGTAATCAAACAGAATATTATGACTTCTGGAATGGTACTGAAGTAGAAAATTCTATCCACTATTTAGTAAATGAAAAAGGGGTTCCAGTTGGTGGCACTTCTGCTGGTTTAGCCATATTGGGAGAATTTGCCTATATACCTCAATCCTCGGGAGTGATTTCATCTGAAGCTTTAAATGATCCATACCACCATTATATGGAAACCATTAAAACAGACTTTTTACAACTACCGGGTTTGGCAAATATCATTACAGATTCTCATTTTTCTGAAAGAAACAGATTAGGAAGGACTATCACCTTTATGGCAAGGTTAATTGCGGATGGTGTAGTAAGCAGTTATCAGGATGTGAAAGGAATAGCAGTGGATGAATTTACAGCTGTTGCAATTGAAGCGAACGGAGATGCTAAGGTTTTGGGTGATGGAAACTATGAGGACTATGCTTTTTTCTTTAGTGCCAACTCAATACCCGATCAATGTGAAGATGGACAATCTTTACATTGGACTGATGCTATAACTGCTTATACAGTAAAAGGAGTACTTAATCCAAGTAATAGTTTTAATATTAGCAATTGGAATTCTTTAAGCAGTGCAGCACAATTACAACAGGTAAATGTTAATTATGGAAGTATTTCTAATGATATTCAACAACCAGATTAAATCTTCTAAAAAAGGTTCTATTAAAGATTAAAATAAAAAAGGGGCTCAAAAGCCCCTTTTATTATGATCTAATATTATTAAGATTACCCTCCAAAATCATCAAACCTGATATTTTCAGGTGGAACACCCATATCATCTAGCATTTTCAATACTGCTGCATTCATCATTGGAGGCCCACACAAGTAGTATTCTACTTCTTCAGGCTCTTTGTGATGTTTTAAGTAATTATCATATAAAGCATTATGGATGAATCCAGTGTATCCGTCACCGTCTTTATCATCTAAGCTCTTCTTAATCTTCCAGTTATCCTCTTCCAACGGTTCAGATAAGGCTACTTGAAAATCAAAATTAGGATTCTTTTCTTCTATCTTTCTAAAATGATCTACATAGAATAATTCTCTTTTTGATCTACCGCCATACCAATATGATACTTTTCTATCTGTTCCTTGTGTATGGAATAAATGGAATATATGAGAACGTAATGGAGCCATACCTGCACCACCACCAATGTAAATCATTTCCGCATCAGATTCATTAATAAAGAATTCACCATAAGGCCCTGAAATCGTTACTTTATCCCCTGATTTTCTCGTAAATACATAAGAAGAACAAATACCAGGATTTACGTCCATCCAAGTGTTTTTAGCTCTATCCCATGGTGGAGTCGCAATTCTAATATTTAGCATGATGATATTACCCTCGGCTGGGTGGTTGGCCATAGAATAAGCTCTAAAAATTGGCTCATCATTTTTCATCACCAAATCCCACATTCCAAAATTATCCCAATCTTCTTGGAAGATATCTTCTTTGTGCCCCAAATCTGGATGTGGAGTAATGTCAATATCTTTAAATTCACAAGTTATGGCAGGTACATCAATTTGAATATATCCACCAGATTCGAAGTCTAAAGTTTCACCTTCCGGCAACTGAACAACAAACTCTTTAATGAAAGTAGAAACGTTGTAGTTGGATTTTACCGTACACTCCCATTTCTTAATACCAAAAATTTCTTCTGGTATGCGGATGTGCATATCTTCCTTCACCTTTACTTGGCAAGAAAGCCTAACATTTTCTTTTTTCTCAGAACGGCTTAAGTGACCTTCCTCTGTTGGCAATACATCACCGCCACCATCTTCTACCACACATTTACACATGGCACAAGTACCACCTCCACCACAAGCAGAGGGTAGGTAAATATCCTGTCCAGATAAAGTGGATAATAAAGTGGATCCTGCAGTTGTCACAATAGGATTGTCTTCATCACCATTAACATAAATATTAACGGGCCCCGATTGAACTAATTTTGATTGCGCAAACAATAGAATTAATACCAATAATAGTATTAAGACTGTGAAGGCAATAATTGAAGTGATAATTACTGATGTCATGAACTTTATTTTTGTTCTTAATGATTCAATTAATTGAGTTGCAAATATATTATATAAAATGTAAACCTATAAGCTCGGTTCAATATTTTTATTATAATATATTCGAAAAACTAACAGTAAGTCAAACCAAAAAGTTGGCAAAATGTAGAAATTATTGAAAAATATTTTTCCATGTGCCTTTTAACCTATTGTATTTGATGGTAGAAGGCAAAGCTTTCCAAAAATATTGATTGATTTCCACTGCGAAGGAAGGTTGCATATAGCAATTTATGGCACATCCTTCGCATTCGGGAAGTCTTCCTTCCAGGGCTACCAGTTTTTGAACCTCATCTGAATGATAAAGTCTTACTAAATCTCCATTGATGGGATAATCTTTTTTACCTAAATGATAGCATGGCAAAACCAATTCGTTTTTTGGAGATATAACCAAAGTAGAAGAAGCGGCCTTGCAAACAGGATCTTCTACATGATTTCCACCATTTCTCCTTAATTCGATAAATGCATCATTCAAATAAATATTTTTCTTTTTGCCCATACTGGAAAGGAAATTGAGGTTTTCATTGGATAGACCACCGCCTGTTGCTACTGTGTTGTAATCAAAAATGGGGTTTACGATTAATACCAAATCATTTGGCAGACATATATTTTCATAAACTTTTTGCAGTTCTTCAATATTCTCATTCATAGCTGTGAATAGAATATCCGGTTTCTCGCCTAACTCTTTGGCTTTCTCAATTGATTTCATCACAAAATCAAAACAGCCTACTCCCCTTACTTCATCGTGCTGCTTGGCATCAGCAAAATCCAATGAAAAATGAAGCATATCGACTAGGCCCGTCAATTTTGTTGCTTTTTTAGGATAGAGCAAGCCATTAGTGGTGATGGTGGTAATAAAACCCATATCCTTTGCCATCTTTAGAAAAATATGAATATCATGATGCAAAAGAGGCTCGCCCCCGGTGAAATCGATCACTTTCACCCCTAGTTTTTTGAGGTCTTTTAAATTCTGCTCTACATCTTCCACCTTAATATAAGGACTAGGTTTTTCCCATATATCGCAAAAGTAGCAACTGGCATTGCAACGATAGGTCACATAATAATTACATAAAACCGGTTTCCTAATTAGACGCATTTTGCTAATTTAGAAAGACGGCATTCAAAATGCTAAAATGACATCATGAATTATGGAATTGAAGAAAAAATTGAGCACAAGAATTGGCAAAGATGAAATAGATCACCTAATTCAATTAGTTAATGATAATAAAATTTCAATTGATGAAATCATAAAGCTCCTTCGCATAAAAGAAACTCAATTTCAAGCCTCATGGCTACTGACTCATACAGTAGAAAAAAATCCGGGCATATTAAAAGTAAAACATATTAAAGCTTTAGCTAAAATTATAGAAAAAACCAATCATGAAGGACTTGAAAGAAACATTTGGCGCTCGCTTAATTTCATCGAAATTCCATCCTACCTACACGAAACTTTGATAAACACAGGATTTGAAAAGCTAGAGAACCATAAAACTGCAGTAGCAATACAAGTTTTCTCAATGAGTGTTTTGGAAAAGCTTTTGATTAATGAAGTAGAATTACAACTTGCCTTAAAGGCAATATTAGAACTGAAAATGGAGCGACAGCCAAGTCCGGGACTGAAATCAAGAGCTACGAAAATCATCAATAAAATTAACTCACAAATTGATCATTAAAAAGAATAATCCCATTACCTAAAAACGAAAAAATGCCAATTGATCAAATTGGCATTTAGAATATTGAGTTAATGAACTTCTATTTCAACATCTTCAACAAAGTGGTCAATTTGGTTTTCAGCTGTCTTCTGTCCACAATAAAATCCAAAAATCCATGATCTAATACAAATTCAGAACTTTGAAATCCTTTGGGTAAATCTTTCCCTATAGTTTCTCGGATTACACGAGGGCCAGCAAAACCAATTAAGGCACCAGGTTCCGCAATATTGAAATCACCTAACATGGCGTAGGATGCTGTTACACCCCCAGTAGTAGGATCAGTTAGTAAAGAAATGTAAGGGATTTGAGCTTCTGATAGCTGTGCTAATTTAGCTGATGTTTTGGCCATTTGCATAAGTGAAAATCCTGCTTCCATCATTCTGGCACCACCCGATTTAGAAATCATCAAGAATGGCACTTTCTTTTTGATGGAATAATCTATAGCTCTAGCTATTTTCTCCCCCACTACAGACCCCATGGATCCTCCAATGAAACTAAAATCCATGCAAGCCACGCATAAATCCAAACCATTCATTTTACCATGGGCAGCTCTAACGGCATCTTTCAATTCCGTTTTTTCCTGAGATTGCTTAATTCTAACAGGATAAGGTTTGCTGTCCACAAATTCAAGTGGGTCACCTGAACTCAAATCTTTATCAAGCTCAGTGAATTTATTATCATCAAAAAGAATCTCAAAATATTCTTTAGAACCAATTCGAACATGATATTCATCATCAGGACTTACATAAGCATTTTGCTTAAGCTCACGCATGTGAATGATTTTACCGCTTGGGGTTTTGTACCACAATCCGTCTGGTGCTTCTTTTTTATTTTCTGTGGGAGTTAATATCCCTTTATTTTGTCGCTTAAACCAAGCCATATTGTTTCAATTTTAAATCTAAACCAACTGAAGGTTTTCGTTAGAGGGTCAAAGATAATTGAATTGACTGTCAATTGCCAAAGTAAAAGTTTAATTCCCTTCTCATTTATCCAATTTCATTCTTATTTCCCTCTATTTAAAGATTTAAACAAATAAAACATTCTAATATAATAAATGAAGTAAACCCAAAGCTAACAAACGTTAGCAACTGATATACAGAAGGTTAAAATTATACCTAAAAATTTTGATAGGAAAAATAAAGCTGCGAAATTTACGGAATGAACGTTCATTCCGCAATAGAAAACAAAATTGACAAGAAGACCCTGATATTAGAAACTACTTTAGAATTAATCTCTGAAAATGGTTTCCATGGTACTCCTATTTCAATGATAGCTGAAAAAGCAGGTATTGGAGCAGGGACTATCTATCGATATTTTGAAAACAAAGAGGATTTAATCAATGAATTGTTTAAAGAAATCAAAAGGCGTGTGATGCATGCCATGTTGGATGGATACAATGAAGATGAAAGTTTTAAGGATAGATTTAAGCATTTATGGATGAATTTGATCAATTATTTCATGGATAACCCTAAAGCTTTTCAATTTATTGAGCAGCATAGATATGCTTCTTATATGAGCAAATTGACCAGAGAAGAAAGCTTTATGATCATGTCGCCAGTTATGATGTTTTTCATTGAAGCAAAAAGAGAAAAGGCTATGAAAGACTTACCAGTTTACACTATCATCTCCTTGTCTTATGGACCCATTACTTCTTTGGCAAAATTACAAATTGACCATGAACAACAATTAAGCAAGGAACGCATAGTGCAAGCAGCAGATGCTTGCTGGGATGCCGTAAGAAGAATTTAAAAAAAGACCACTATAATATTACAAACATAAAATTATGAAGACACCAAATGTAGTTTTTAACGGAATTGGCTCTTATGTGCCCGAGAATGTAGTAACAAATGAGGACTTCTTAAATCATGAATTCTACATGGAAGATGGGAAACCATTTGATATTCCGAATGAAGAAATCATTAAGAAATTTGAGAAGATAACAGGAATAAGAGAAAGAAGGTATGCTAATGATGACCAGTTAAATTCTGATTTAGGTGCATTAGCAGCAGAAAATGCCTTAAAAAACAGCACAATTAACAAGGAAGATTTAGATTATATCATTTATGCCCAGAACTTTGGAGATATGGAAGCTGGGACTAATAGGGTAGATAATATGCCAAGTTTGGCAGCAAAAGTAAAGCATAAATTAAAGATTCAGAATCCAGATGTAGTTTGCTATGATATTGTTTTTGGCTGCCCTGGCTGGGTTCAAGGCGTTATTCAAGCCTATCAAATGATAAGAAGTGGGTTCTGCAGAAATATTATGGTGATAGGAGCTGAAACCTTAAGCCGATGTGTTGACCCACATGACAGGGATGGGATGATATTTTCTGATGGTGCTGGAGCTACCATTGTTTCTGCCTCATATGATGATGATCGAAAAGGAATACTAGGCTTTGCCAACAGGACAGATGCTAATGAAGAATTAAATTATTTGGCCATGGGAAAATCAAACAAAGCCGGATTAGACGATAACGCCCGTTACATTAAAATGAAGGGCAGAAAAATTTATGAATATGCTTTGGATGAAGTGGCTACTGCTATGCAATCCGCCTTAAAGCGTTCTGGTATATTCATGGAAAACATCAAAAAAGTACTGATCCATCAAGCCAATGAAAAAATGGATGAGGCCATATTAAGAAAGCTTGGCCAATTATATGATTTAAGATTGGAAGCTAAAAATATGATGCCTATGACCATTCAAAAATTTGGGAATAATTCTGTGGCTACAGTTCCCGTTATGTTGGATATGGTCTTAAAAGGAGAAATTGAAGGGCATGAAATTAAAGAAGGAGATGATATAATTTTAGCATCGGTTGGTGCCGGGATGCACATTAATGCTATTATCTATAGAATGTAATTTAAATAAAAAAAAGACCGCACTTGCGGTCTTTTTAAATTTTAAGTTGTAAAAGAATTAACCTTCTACTTCTTCTTCAACCTCTTCAGATGCTTCTTCCATTTCCTCAGTACCTTCTTCTACTTTTTCCTCAGCTTCTTCTTTGATTTCTTCAGCAGCATCATCGATCTCTTCTCCAGCATCTTCTACTGCATCTTTGATTTCCTCAGTAGATTCTTCAATCTGATCTTTTGCTTCTTCTTTCTCGCTTTTGTTATCACAAGCAAAAACTGCTAAGGTGAAAGCACCTAATAAGAATAATGTGAATAATTTTTTCATAGTTAAATTGATTATGGTTTAAGATGTAAATGTATTTAATTATTTAGATTGACAAAAGTATATATCTATTTTTTTCTGAAAACAAGCTTAATTGGCACTCCTTCAAAGTCAAAATTTTCACGTAATCGGTTTTCAAGATACCTTTCATAAGGTGGTTTAATATATTGTGGCAGATTACAGAAAAATGCAAAAGTTGGGGTATAAGTCGGCAACTGGGTTGCATACTTAATTTTAATATACTTTCCTTTTAGCGCAGGAGGCGGATATTTTTCTATCTCTTTCAGCATTACTTCATTCAATGCCGATGTACTCACTTTTTCTGTCCTACTAAAATATATTTTAGTGGCCAATTCAATGGCTTGGAATATTCTTTGTTTTTCAGTTACGGAGGTAAAAATAATTGGGATATAATCTAAAGGACCCAATTTCTCTTGAATTTCCTTTTTGAATTTATCATGTGTTTTTCCATCTTTTTCAATAAGGTCCCATTTATTGATCATGATCATGATGCCCTTCTTATTTTTATGAGCTAAACTGATGATTTGCATATCTTGTGCCTCAAAACCACGGGTAGCATCAATCATCACTATACAAACATCACTGTCCTGCAAAGCCTGAATGGCCCGAATAGTAGAATAAAACTCTATATCTTCCTTTGTTTTAGTCTTTTTTCTTAAACCTGCTGTATCCGTTAGAATAAAATCCTTCCCATATAATTTATAATGCGTATTGATGGAATCTCTGGTGGTACCTGCAATATCGGTCACAATAGTTCTTTCGTCACCCAATAAAGCATTGAGAAATGAGGATTTTCCGGCATTGGGGCGACCCAAAATTGCTAATCTTGGAACCCCTTCGAATGGATCTTTATGGTCATCATCGGGAAATAGCTTCACTACGGCATCCAAGACCTCACCCGTACCAGAACCACTAGCGGAGGACATGCTGAAAACTTCATCAAATCCTAATCCGTAAAATTCACCCGCCATATAGCTTTTTTCAGTATTATCTGCTTTGTTGGCTATGACAAATACAGGTTTGCCCACTTCACGTACTACATTGGCAAAATCTTTATCCATATCGGTTAGTCCAGTATGACAATCCACCATGAATAAAATCACAGTAGCTTCTTTCAAAGCTTCTTTTACTTGCTTTCTGATTTCTTTTTCGAATATGTCATTGGAACCGGTCACATACCCACCGGTATCAATAACTGTGAATTTTTTTCCTATCCATTGCGCCTCACCGTACTGTCTGTCACGCGTTACGCCCGATTCGTTATCCATAATCGCTTGCTTACGCTCCACTAAACGATTAAAAAATGTGGATTTACCGACATTCGGTCTCCCTACTATTGCTACTATGTTTGACATTTAAATTAATTAGTAATTAATAATTAATAGATAATAATTTTGGAGTTTAATCTCACTTAAACTTCACTTTCTTTTACTTTATTGAGAATCGCTGTTAAGATTCTTAAAATTTCTTCACACTCCAATAATCTTTGATTTATTTCGTCCGCATCATGAAGTTTAGCATCTCTAATCAACCTCAACCAATAATGAGATTCCCGTGCTTCTTTATATGAAATTGCAAGTTTTGCACTAAAATCTTTTCTTGATTGGCCTCCTATTCCTTCTTCAACATTTGCTCCTATGGAGGTACCTGCTTTTAGGATTTGTGTTGATATAACGAATTGTTTATTTACATTTAATTTTTGTGCTAACCAAATAATTTCGAGAGCAAACTGATAGCTTTTCTGTTGAATTAGATTATCTTTTTTCATCCTTCGAACTTTAAATTAAACATACTTTTGAGCTTAATTTAATCAAGATATTTTTCATTCCATAGATTGCTTTTGACAATTATTAATTCCTTAATTATTAATTACTAATTATCAATAACCGAATCGTTTCAACTTCAAGTCTTTCTTCCGCCAGTCTTGCTCCACTTTTACGAAGGTCTCTAAGTGGATTTGCTTATTGAAAAAGGTTTCCAAATCCTTGCGGGATTCTATGCCTACTTTTTTAAGTGCTTCTCCACCTTTACCAATGATAATCCCCTTTTGGGATTTTCTTTCTACATATATTTCCGCTCTAATTCTGATGATGGTTTCATCTTCCTTAAACTCGGTCACTACCACCTCACAACTGTAAGGCACTTCCTTTTTATAATTTTGAAATATTTTCTCCCTTATAATTTCCTCCACAAAGAATTTCTCAGGCTTATCTGTCATTTCTTCTTTAGGAAAATAGGGAGGATGAACCGGTAGCAAATCAATCAATTTGTTGAAAAGTCCATCAATATTGACTTTCTCTAAAGCGGAAATCATTATTTGATGGTCAGGCTCAATAATTTCAGCCCAATACTTCATTTTGTCTTCCGCTTGCGAACCTTTCGATTGATCAATTTTATTCATGACCAGAATGATAGGCACCCCACTTTTCTTTAATCGGTCGATCAACACATCTCCTTCCTCATACTTTTCATACAAATCCGTTAAGAAAAGCAAAATATCCGCATCTTCCAGTGCCGATTTCACAAATCGCATCATGGAATTATGCAGTTCATATTGAGGCGCTAAAATCCCAGGCGTATCAGAATATACAATTTGAAAGTCTTCCCCACTCAAAATCCCCATTATTCTATGACGGGTTGTCTGAGCTTTAGAAGTAATAATAGAAAGGCGTTCACCCACCAAAGCATTCATTAAGGTAGATTTACCTACATTTGGTTTGCCCACTATGCTTACAAATCCGGCTTTGTGCTGATTTTCTGACATTCATTAAAATTTATTTTGCAAAGGTACTTGATTTTTCGAAAACCTTATCATACCTTTGTAATCCTTTTGAGAGAAACACCAGAAAAAGTGTTAAAATCAAGAGTTTATATCGCGGGGTGGAGCAGTTGGTAGCTCGTTGGGCTCATAACCCAAAGGTCACAGGTTCGAGTCCTGTCCCCGCTACTAGAGTAACAAACCAGTCTTGCTTTCAAGTCTGGTTTTTTTTTATGTCCAAAACCTGATAAAAATGCTCGTTGGGCTCTTATCCGCTGGCTAGCCATAGCCGTCAGCCTAACACCGTAATGGATTGATTTAAAGATAGTTTGCCTTTCTTTTTCTCTAATATTAGTATTTTTGGAGCTATTTCTATTAATTCATCCATCAGAGTGA
>NZ_JBNPEF010000010.1:0-35830 GCF_051117495.1 Marivirga sp.
GCCTGCCGCGGGCTCCTCGAAATTTAAGTAGCGATTTTTACAAAATCACTCCCTAAATTTCCGAGGTCATAAAACTGTTTCGTAAGCTCTATTTTAGAACTTACACAGTTTATGAGATACTCCCCATAATATAGCCGCTCTTTACACCAACTATACCTCGATTCTACTTTTGGGATAGGGCTAGCAAAGCCTCCCTATCGGATTTTCGAATCACCTGACGTTCCGTCCTTCATCATTTTGTGAGACCTCCGTAGCTCTTACGGCTCGTTACCCATGACTACTATGACTTCTGCTGACTTCTTGGCTCATAGAAACCGAATCTATTCCAAGACCTCCCCAGGTAAGGACATATTCCTTCCTCCGATTCCTGCGGCATCTACCTAATAGAGATTGCTGGTTACGGGCTTTGCAAAGATGTGCTTGCTTACCCTCTCTATCTGGCCTCCGTATGCCGTTCCTGTTTGTCAGTACCGGAGTTTGTAGTCCCGCTTTCTTCACTGCATTCCTCACGGAAAACCAGCTTGCGGCTTACTAACAGGCTTCACCAACTTGCCTGCAAGGGACTTGCACCCTCTGGAATAATATGGTATCTTCGATACCAGATGCCCATACTGGGCACACACATTATGTATGAAATCATAGCCACGCAAGGCAAACGCACAGACCAAAGCCACGATTCATACATTAATCGTTGGCGTGCCTTTACAAACACCCTCCCCACTTACAATTGATTCCTATTTGATGTATTTTACATCAAATTATTAATCTGATTTAGAAGGCAATAGCTCCTTGGCTAGTATCTCCTCAATTACTGCCTTCATTTCATTCTCTGGCCGATATCCTCTTGCTATTAAATAGCCTTGATTACCAATACTTAAAACTACAGAGGGGAAACCGCTGATCCCCATCTTTTGACCCATTTGAAATTCTTGATATGTTTTTTCTTTATAGATCGGATCCTCCATTTTGCTTTTGAACACTTCCCATGGCAAATCAAAATTTTCCACTAGGGTTTTATAGTTTTCAATTTCATTGAGGTTAATACCTTTTTCATACAAAGTTGATTGTAAAGCTGAAGCAAACTCAATATTGGATTTATTACTCATTGATTTGTAAACCGTCATGGCTATACAAGGCAATTCAGAATTGAGCATTAAGCTACCTTCATCCAATATTTCCAGATATGGTTTGCCAAATTTCACTCCTGTCATTTGTTCTAAGCGAGGCATAGCTTCCTTAAGATATTCTTTCATCTCACTTAAAGGCTTTACACTATCACCAAGCACCATACCACCACTGATCGCTTCAAAATCGATCTGCACTTTGAATTCTTGCTCTAATTTCTTGATTACCGGACTGAAACCAAAGCACCATCCGCACAATGGATCATAAAAATATAATAATTTTGCTTTTTCCATGTAGCTACATACGCTTGTGGAATAATAGGGTTGGTGATAAATAGGCTATTTATTTAAATTCTCCTGAAAGCTGGTAACCAAAAGAAGAGCCTTGGTCATCTGGGCTTAAGGCCAATAAATACATCTTCGTTTTGGCGGGCACTGTAAATTTATAGGGGAGTTTTTTGGTACTGATCAAATTTTTCAATTGCAATTTTAAAACTCCATTCATTTCCGTGTTCATTCCATTATCGACATATATCAATACATAATCTCCATATTCTTTTGAATCAAATTCAATTTTGTTAGTCAGCTTAGAAGGTTCCATTTTTCCTTCGAATTCTGATTCTTGAAATTCACCCTCTACTTCAAATGCTGGCTTTCCGGGGTGGTATGCATAATAACTTTTAGATTCCAATGGGATAAAAAGCTCATTTTCATAATTCAAAAACTTGATCGGTAAAGTGAAGTTTTGAAATTCCCTGTTCTGGGCTACCATAAAGTGCAGATGAGGACCAGAACTCCAACCTGTATTTCCACTGATCCCAATTAATTGTCCTCTTTTAATTTGATCTCCCTTTTGGACCAAGCTGCCATTTTTAACTAAATGAACATAACTACCTAGAGTTCCATCTTCATGATAAACCTTTATGAAATTACCATAAGGCTCATATTTTGGATCATTCCCTCCAATATCAGAATCTTGCTTTACTTCTATTACTAATCCATCCCTAGCGGCATATACACTGTCGCCAACATCAAGATTGAAATCTATAGCATTGATTCCTTTATGAGTTCCCGATCCGTTATTACCCTGACCAACCCTGACTCTCTTTCCGTGCTTGTAAGGTAATAAATAAGGATAGTTTTCATCTACTTTTAAAGAGGGGTCTCCTATAGTATAGAGGAAATTAAAATCAAAAGATGTTCCTTTTTCCTCTTTAAGCTTCCTCATTTCAAGTACTTTGAAACCAGAGGATTGTGGTGGAATTGTTCGGACAAAACTTTTTTCTCCCGTATTACTAGATAAATTTTCTAACTTTTGAAAATTGATCTTAACCGTATAAGGGACTTTTTCTTTGTTATGGGCAAAAAATACAAATCCTTTTTCTGATTTTTCATAATATACATTAATCGGTTTCTCTTGAGCCAGACCGATACTAATTGAAAATGTAAATAAGATTAATAATAATATATTTCTCATAATGGGGAGTAATTTAAATCTACTATGTACACTCCAAACTCTTTGGTAATGTTTCCTTAAAATAAAAATTTAGAAAAATTAGTCCTACTTTTTACTTAGTGGAAATAGCAAGCTTAATTGAACATTTGGGACTTGATTGGTGGACACAACTGGATTAACTCGGATGAAATGGTTAACTGGAAGAATATTTGCGAAACCAGATTTAAATCCAGCTTCCAATTGAAGGATAAAAGCTGAAAAATTATAGGAGATTCCGGCTCCAACATGTAAGCCAAAATCACCCCTGTTATCATTTTCGACTGAGTAGGAGATTTGAACTTCATCTAATCCCCAATCGTTCTGAATAGTAGTGGAGGCACTTAAAGCCCATGCTACATAAACTCCAGCATCAAGAAAGAATTTAAGCTTCTCTGTTCCGAAAATTTGCCAATGAAAATAAAACGGGAACTCTAAATATTGTATCTCAGTAATAGCAGTATTAGCAATAAAAGTATTAGTGGAATCTGCTATGCCTTGTCCCCAGCCTTTAGTGGAATAATTCAATTCAAATTGAACCCCGATTTTGTCATTCTGCATGTAACGATAAGTGATACCGAAAGTAGGGCTAACAAAGTATTCTGCTCTAAATCTGGCTGAAATAGGCACATTTGTGAAATCGGAAAAGTTTACAGCAGGTATATTCACCCCCCCTTTTGTACCAATAAAAGATTGACTTTTAAGATCTGCGCAATAAATTGAGCATAAAAAAAGTATGAAAATTATAAATCTACTTTTCATACCATTTCAATTTAAAAGTTATCAAAATTAAGATTCTGACTCTTCTTTTTTATCAGTATTTCTTTTATCAATAAATGCAATTGCATTCACTAAACCAACTAAGGTCACTAATATCCAAAAAAATGTGTTGGCTCCTTCTGTTACCGGAATATCGTAAAACATACTTTTTCTCTTTAAAATTTGTGTGACAAAAATAGTGGATAAGGAATTATCCTACAAGCAATAATGATTTACTTTTTTACAGTATCTTTTTCAAGATTGAATAAATCATTCAAAACTCCTATTAAGGTTTCCTCTTCTCCTCTTTTGCAAGCTGCCTTCAACTGTAAAACCGGTAGTTTTAAAATTTTTTGCATCATGCTTTTGGTCACCTTATCAACAATCTTGCAATCTTCACCTTCAATTTCCTTCAAATACCGAGCCAACTCTTCTTGCCTAATTTGCTCCAATGCATTTTTAAGATTATTGATAGTAGGAGAAACCGCCATTTCTTTTGACCAATCATTGAACTCTTCTACGGATTCTTCAATGATTGCTTCCACTTGGGGAATTGCCTTTATTCTTTTTTCTAAAGCTTCATCTGCCTTGCTTTTAACGCTATCAACATTAAAAACTAATGCGGCAGGATTTTCCTCAACCTCATTGCTAACTGAACGGGGAACGGATAAATCAATAAAATATTTAAAACTTAAAATATTGAGCGAATCTACTTTCTCTTTAGTGAAAATGGGTTCAGAAGCTCCAACAGATGAAATCACCACGTCAGCTTCATTAACCCCATCCCATAATTCAGTATAGGGATGAACCCCGAAATTACATTCTGCTGCGAGTTGTACGGCTTTATCTTCTGTTCTATTGGTAATCTTAACAGATAACCTGCTATCGCCTACTAAATTTCTACAAACATCCTCTCCTATTTCCCCAACACCCACAACCAGAACTCTAGGGTTTTTAATATCAGTTGTTAAGGTTTTTACCAGTTCAGTTGCCGCATAAGAAACCGAAGCCGCACCATCTCTAAAAGGAGTTTCTTGTACCACTCTTTTGTTAGTAAAGAAAATGGTGTGCATTAATCGGTGCAAAAATGGGCCTGCCAATTGTAAATCAGCAGATTGCTGATAAGCTCTTTTTACTTGATTTGATATTTGGATATCTCCTACTACTTGGGCTTCAAGCCCCATTGATACTCTAAACAACCTTTGAACCGCATCATTATGATCATTGATGATTTCAAAATAAGGTTTAAATGAACTAAAGTCACTAATGCCCTTTTCAATTCCAATCAATTTTATAATATCCTCAGAGAGCTCTTTCTCGTTGAAATAATAGACTTCTGTTCTGTTGCAAGTGGAAAGCACCAAAACATCAGAGACAGAAGTAAACTCTTTAAAATAGTTCAATAACCTACCAATTGCCGCGTCATTAAGCGAAACTTGCTCCCTTATTTCTATAGGGGCATTCTTAAATGATAAACTTATTGCTTTGAAATTCTCTTTCATAATGATAAACGAATACGCAAAAATAACTTTAAAGTAACAGGAAATAAAATAGATGTAAGTAGTTATGCTTATTTATCATTTTTCTAAATAAGCTAATCCTGAATTCAATCTTTCAACACATAATTCTGTCAATTCATTCCAATTATTTTTTTAGCAAAATAAAATAACGAAATTCGTGCAAAATTTTACCAATGGAAACGAATACGATACTTGTTATAGGAGCAAATGGACAGCTCGGGACTGAACTCACATCCGAGTTAAGAGCAATTTATGGAAGCACGAATGTTATTGCATCTGACATTCGAAACCCACAAAAAGACCCTCTCCCGAATGAGCCTTTTGAGCAATTGGATGTGATGGATGCTGAAAGATTGGCCGCTTTGGTGGATCAATATAAAATTACTGAAATCTATATGTTAGCTGCAATCCTTTCTGCCAAAGGTGAACAAAACCCAATATTTGCATGGGATCTTAATATGCAAAGCCTTTTGAATGTATTGGAGGTAGCCAGGGAAAAGAAACTTTCTAAAATATATTGGCCTAGTTCTATTGCTGTTTTCGGACCCAATTCACCGGTTGATCATACTCCGCAAGATTGTGTGATGGATCCTAATACCGTTTATGGCATTAGCAAATTAGCTGGGGAAAGATGGTGCGCTTATTACCATGAAAAATATGGAGTGGATGTAAGAAGTTTGAGATATCCTGGTTTGATAGGCTATAAATCTCTGCCTGGTGGTGGCACAACAGATTATGCCGTTGACATCTTCCACAAGGCACTAAATGGTGAAGATTTTGAATGTTATTTAAGGGAAGACTCCTACTTACCGATGATGTATATGCCCGATGCCATCAAAGCTACAATCGATTTAATGCAAGCACCAGCCGAAAAAATTACGGTTAGATCGAGCTATAACTTAGGAGCTTTAAGTTTTACTCCAAAAGATATTTATGAAGTAATCAAAAAACAGCATCCTGATTTCAAAATCTCTTATAAAGTAGATTACAGACAAAAAATTGCGGATACTTGGCCTAATAGCATTGATGACAGCCAAGCACAAAAGGATTGGAATTGGAGTCCGAAATATAGTTTGGAAGATATGGTCAATGATATATTGGAAAAACTACCTGAATTTGAATTCTAAAATATATTAACCTGAGTTCGATTTTAAAACCCACTTAAGTGTGTTCAATGCGTCATTTCGGTCCCGATAAATCGGGATTATATTTTCAAAAAAAGAAAATTATCCGAAATCTCAAGGTGGCAATTTGACAGAGATACCGGATAAATTAAGACTTTTTTTAATTTAAGTCTTAATTTTCCGGTATGAGGGTAGTTCTATGAATCGAACTCAGGTTATTAAAAAAAGGTCTGTATTTAAGAAAATGAGAATACAGACCTTTTTAAATGTTTAATCATTCCCTACCATGAATAGTGCATTAGAGAACAGCATTTTGCCCTGATGCCAAAACGCCCTGAATAAGGGGTCATCCTGAAGATAAATAATCTGTCCTCTTCCAAAAGATTCAACACCGAAAACCATACTTTTATGCTGTAGATTTTTGGCTTTATATCCAGCAAAGCCGGCCACATGATCTTCATTGGATTTAATCACCCCGACATTCCATCCATCTGGCAAATATTCATAAGCATTTCCAGATGTCTTCAGGCTAAAGTATTGATTTTCTATACCAAAGGCCAAAGGATGAGAAGTATCTAAATTCACATCATAAATAGCACCGAAAATACTGCTTGACAATCTTTTTCTCTCTGCATTTTCATAGACTGACAAGGCCTCTTCTGCTTTATCATTTTCTTTAGACTTCAATTGACCTTTCTCCAAATCTGCAAATTTGGATATGGCTGAACCCATTACTATCAACTTCCCTCCTGATTTTGCAAACTCATTTAATTTAGTTTTACCTTCTTCTGATAAATTAGAATAACTTCCTGAAGGCATAATCACCTGATTGTAATCCGAAATATTAATCCGATCTAAATTACTGAGACGAAGACTATGGATAGGATAATCCAATGACTGTTCGAAGAAATGCCATATCTCTCCATAAGCCAAGGAAGAAACACCTTCATCCATCAAAACCGCAATTTTTGGAGCTTTTATAAATTGAATCTCCGAAGAACCTATGTCATAAATTTGATCTGCAAAGCCAGAGGAAATTGGGAATACCTCTATTTCAAATTGTTTTGATAATTTTGCTAAAACATCATTTAAATCTTTAATCTCCGCATTATTCGTTTGGGTAATAATCAAACTGCCTTTATTGAATTGAGTATTATCAAATTTTAAATTTTTATAGGCTATTCTTACTTTAATTCCTTTTTTCAGTGCTTCTGCTAAAAATTTAGCTGAATTAAATGAATTCCACTTAACTGCATAAGCATAAGAATCATTGAGGTTTTTGGCATTAAATCTAATCTCTTCCAAAGGCTTAGGATTAATTTTATTTTTTAGCCCGTAAGTTTCCAATCCATAAGCATAAGGAATTGCCCAAGCCGTAATATCATAGGTTAAGGAATCGCTATATTTAGGTTTAGGGTCAAAGAGCGCCTGAATCAAAGTCGATTTTGGTTGGTAAGCACTAATTACAAGATCTCTTTCACTGGAATTGAAACCAGATTCCTTTCTCTTAAAATAGCTATACCCACTTAATTTTTGTTGTTTCCCAAGCTGTCCTACTTCAATTTTCTGATCTTCTAAAAAATCAAGTAAAGCTTTAAGATCATATTTTCTATTTTCATCCCATTTAATAACATAAGATTTAAAACGGTCTGCAGGCTCGTTAACATTTTGTGAGAAATATTTTCTGAACTCACTATTTAATTTACCTGCATTTTTGGAAGCAATCTCGATTGTGCTCATTCCAGTTGTAAAATGGTGTTCTAATCTATCTTTTAAGGTCAAAGTATCTCCCATATTGGTCAAAGCACCTAATCCTGCTCTTCCATTACCAGCCTGTTCGTAGGTCATCCCAATGGCACCATTAAAAGTAGGATAAGTATCACCATAACTAGGGTAAAACAAATCAAAACGCTCTCTGGTAAAGTATAGCCAATTATTTTGATCAAAATATTTAGCATGATTTTGTCCTATTTGGATTTGAAAATCTTTTTGCCAATCTGTAATGACCTCATGAAGTGGTTCCGCAGCAGGGGCAAAATAATACGGACTATTAATGGATTGTTCATGAAAATCGACATGGATATGTGGCATCCATTCATGGTAAACTTTCATTCTTGCTTTGGATTCAGTTTGTGTTTGCCAAGCCCAATCCCTGTTCAAATCAAATAAATAATGATTTGGCCGACCACCTGGCCAAGGCTCATCATGTTCGATTGCTTCCAAATTAGGATTGAACTCTTTTGCCCCATATCTCCTGTAAAAGTTAGCATATCGGTCTCTTCCATCAGGATTCACGCATGGATCCATAATGACTACTGTATTTTTTAGCCATTCCTGGCTTTCCATTCCACCAGAAAGTAACTCATAAGCAGTTTTCATGGATGCCTCAGTAGAAGAAGCTTCATTTCCATGAATATTGTAGCTCAACCAGACTACCGCTTTGTCAGCAACATCACCCAAAGTTCCATTTAAACCTGTTTGAGCAATATTTTTTAACTGAATCTCCTCTAATTTCAGCATATTCTCCTTAGAAGAAATTACCGCATAATAAAGAGGCCGGCCTTCATAGGTCTCTCCATATTTTTTTAGGATCATCTGATCGGAATTTTCAGATAGATATTTAAAATAATCTACCACTTGATGATGAAAAGTGAATTTATCACCCAATTCATATCCCAGTTTTTCAGAAGGATGTAGAAGGTTTTGGGCCAATAGTGAATTAATAAAAATATTAAATAAGATTAAAGTAAATATTTTCTTCATTTGATAATCATTTATGAGACTTGGTGATTTTATTTCGAATTTCAATTTACGTGGATTTTTCTAAAAAACAGGTTTCATTGAGAAGATGAATGGTAATTTTCAAAACTTTTTAACATTGTAATTCTCTATTGTAACCATCAAATTTTATCGTGATTTTTAATCCTTTTCATCTAATTCCATTATTTTAGCCAAAATTTCAAATCAGTATAAATATGAGCGAGAAAATAATTAGTGGAATTCAGCAAATTGGAATTGGGGTATCGGATGTCCAGGCGGCTTTCAAGTGGTACAGGCAAAATTTTGGCATGAGCGTTCCAGTTTTTGAAGAAGCTGCTGAAGCCGCATTGATGTTGCCTTACACTGGTGGAGAGCCAAGAAGCCGGCATGCTATCTTAGCCATCAATATGCAAGGCGGTGGCGGTTTTGAAATTTGGCAATATACTTCCCGCAAACCAGAAGCACCTAAATTTCAACCACAATTGGGCGATTTAGGAATCAACATTGCAAAAATGAAAAGTAAAGATGTGGAAGCCACTTATGAGCTTTTCAACCGTAGAGGTCTTAATGTTTTGGGCGATTTACAAAATGACCCATATGGAAAACCGACTTTCTTTGTTAAAGATCCTTGGGATAATATCTTCCAAATTGTCACTTCTAATTCTTGGTTCCAACAAAGAAAGACTGATTTGCCAGGTGGCCCTAATGGTGCTATTATTGGCGTTACCGATATTGAAAAAGCCCGAACACTTTATTCTGATATTTTGGGATATGACACTGTTATTTATGATGAAGAAGGGGTTTTTGACGATCTGAAAGTAGTCCCAGGAGGCGATAAGAAAGTTAGGAGGGTTCTACTACGTCACAGCCAGCCAAGAGAAGGCGCTTTCAGTCCACTTTTGGGAGCTTCAGAAATCGAATTGGTAGTTGCGGTGAATAGAAAACCTAAAAAGATTTTTGAGGATAGGTTCTGGGGAGATTTAGGTTACATTCATCTGTGTTATGACATCAATGGCATGCAAGCCCTGAAAGAGGAATGTGAAGCCAAAGGATTCCCATTTACAGTTGATTCAGCCAATAGTTTTGATATGGGAGAAGCGGCAGGGCATTTTACCTATGTTGAAGATCCAGATGGCGCTTTGATAGAATTTGTAGAAACCCATAAAGTGCCGATTATGAAAAAAATTGGGTGGTATTTAAATCTGCAAAAAAGAGATCCTAAAAAGCCTCTACTAAAATTTATGCTGAAGGCGATGGGATTAAGTGAGGTGAAAGATTGACGGGTGAAGGGTCATGAATGTAGGGTGATTTGGCTAGTATCGTTTGTCAGACCGGGGATAGGTCGGAGTTAGAAGTTGGGAGATGAATGCAGAGTCTGTCAATCTCATTCGAAATTTTCTCTACCTTCAACCCAATTTATGATATAATATTTGAATTCGTCCCAAGGCATCTCTTCTTTATCTTCTTGGCTTAATTCATCACTCTCCGCAATTTCATAAAAATCACCCATGAATTCATTATAAAGTCTCCAGATTTTATTTGGACTTGGGATTGGGGTTTCTTCAATTCTATAAATCCAATTTCTCACTTGTCTTAAAGCCTTTTCTGGTGAATTATCATGATAACCAATATCATTTCCGGATAAATCAGAAATCGATCTTTTATACCGATACTTTTCCTTATCCAAAATTAGTAATGATTTAGAATTGTGATTATCAGACCCAAATTTTTTACACCCTATATCTAACCCAAGTTCGAATGGCATATTAAATCTAGCTAATTCATTCTTCTTTGAAGACTCCATTCTCGAAAGATCGTGAATACTATATTTTGAGGAACTTAGAAGATTTAGAATATTTTCTATTCTTGAATCTGCTGAATTATAGGTTTCGGAAAGGATTGGGCTGAAATCTAAATATGTAATGCAAAAGAAAATTGAATTTAAAATCGGTTTATATTCTTTATCAAAAGGACAGTTTATAAAAATATTTTTATGAAACGACATTTATTTAAATCTAATGCACTTTTTCAACTGTTCCATCCTTTCTATGCAGAACAATTTTATCACTGATTCCTGAGTCTTTAAGTTTTCTAGCTTCACGCATTGCATTAACTTTTGAGGTATATTCACCCAACACTCTTTCTCCACCTTCCCTGAAAATAACCCAATGTCCTTTTCTAGAAATTACATGAGCTTTTCTACCAGTACTGCCAGCGTGTTTAAACCTATCACCAAGTAGAATTTTTCGTTTACTTTCCATAGCTCTAATTTAAAATAAAAACATAAAACAAAAAACTTAAGTTTCTTTACTCAATACAAATCATTGGTCTCAGAAGGAAAAATACTTGACAGCGCATTGATTAATATAGACCTGTCAGGTTTTGGAAACCTGACAGGTCTTTTTAGTGCTATCGAGTCAATTTCTTATACTTTATTCTCTTAGGAATAGCATCATCTCCAAGTCTTTTCTTGCGGTTTTCTTCATAATCAGAGAAGTTGCCTTCAAACCAATATACCTGAGAATCGCCTTCAAAGGCCAGAATATGTGTACAGATTCTATCTAAAAACCATCTATCGTGGCTAATGATTACCGCACAGCCTGCAAAATTTTCTAAGCCTTCTTCCAAAGCTCGAAGCGTATTCACATCCAAATCATTAGTAGGCTCATCGAGCAATAATAAGTTAGCCTCTTGTTTGATGGACATAGCCAAATGCACTCTATTTCTTTCTCCACCGGACAAAACACCTACTTTCTTTTCCTGATCACCTCCCGCAAAATTAAACTTGCTCACATAAGCTCTCGAGTTAATTTTATTGTTGCCTAATTGAATCCATTCATTACCCTCTGATATATTTTCCCAAACGGATTTATTGGGATCCAGATTATCATGCGCTTGATCTACATAGGAAATTTTTACCGTTTCCCCTACTTCAAAATTACCAGCATCAGGTTCTTCCTGACCCGTTATCAATTTAAATAAAGTGGTTTTACCTGCTCCGTTTGGTCCAATAATTCCTACAATACCACCTTGAGGCAAAGAAAAATTTAAATTTTCATAAAGTAATTTATCACCATAAGCTTTTGCTACGCCATTGGCTTCAATCACCTTGCTTCCCAAACGTGGGCCGGGCGGAATAAAGAGTTCCAGTTTTTGTTCCTTTTCCTTACCCTCCTCATCTAGCATTTTTTCATAAGAACTTAAACGAGCCTTTGATTTGGCTTGGCGGGCCTTTGGTGCCATTCTTACCCATTCCAACTCTCTTTGCAATGTTTTTTGACGTTTAGACTCCGTTTTCTCCTCCTGTGCCAAACGTTTTTGTTTTTGATCTAACCAGCTAGAATAATTTCCTTTCCACGGAATTCCTTCGCCTCGATCCAATTCTAATATCCAACCTGCTACATTATCAAGGAAATAACGATCGTGGGTAACGGCTATCACAGTTCCTTTATATTGTTGCAAGTGATGCTCTAACCAATGTACAGACTCAGCATCCAAGTGGTTGGTAGGCTCATCCAAAAGCAAAACATCAGGCTCTTGTAATAATAACCTACACAATGCAATCCTTCTTTTTTCACCTCCTGAAAGATTCTTAACAGGAGCATCAGCCGGTGGAGTTCTTAAAGCATCCATTGCTTGTTCCAGCCTGCTATCCAATTCCCAAGCATTCGCATGATCAAGCTTTTCCTGCACTTTTGCTTGTTGCTCAATCAAGTCATTCATTTTATCTGGATTGTCCAAAACCTCCGGATCAGCAAATTTTTCATTAATCTCCTCAAATTCCTTTAAAAGATTGACGGTTTCAGCCACTCCTTCTTCCACTACCTCTTTTACTGTTTTATTAGGATCTAACTCAGGCTCTTGTTCCAACATACCTACCGAGTATTCTTTGGAAGCCACCACTTCTCCTTGATAGTCTTTATCAATTCCGGCAATAATTTTCAATAAAGAAGATTTACCTGATCCATTAAGACCTAAAACACCAATTTTAGCTCCATAGTAAAAAGAAAGGTAAATATCCTTTAACACTGTTTTTTTGGGAGGATAAATTTTGGATACCCCCGCCATTGAAAAAATTATCTTTTCGTCACTCATATCTGTTTTTTTGCTAATATTTTTCTTTTATCTTCAATAGAAATTCAAATTACGTGATATCATCAGTAATAACACAAGAGCCGTATGGCTTTATTGCAAATTAAATTTAATTTTGCATCAAAATTTACAAAAACCAAATTATAACATTTTGACTGATTTACAGCAAGAATTGGCTTTCATTGAAGGCGGAAAAGTGATTTTAAAGGAACAAGAAGGATTTCCGCAGAGAGAAATTGGAGAAGTAAAAGAGGATGAGGCGACTGCATTGCAGTTTTTTCAAGACCGATTTGAGCATCTCAAAGAAAAGGTGGACAAGGTTCAGCATCAAATTGAAACGGAGGACAATAAAGGTTCCTTTTTAATGAAGGTGCTCAATTTAAAGGAATCACTCGCCACTTATGATGGTATTGGTGACTTTACTACCCTAAAGGAGCGTTTGGAAATGCTGGAAAAGATGTTAGAAGATTATATCAGCCAAAATAGAAGACGTAATTTGGATGTTAAGATCACCTTAATTGAGGAAGCTAAAAGCTATGCCAGCAATCCGGACTGGAGGGAAGCAACTGAAAAATTAAAAGAACTCCGTCAAAGATGGATTAGAGTAGGAGCCGTTGAAGAAGATAAAAAAGAGGAAATAGAAAATTCTTTCCAAGCCGTTTATGATGAGTTTTATGAAAAGAAAAAAGCTTTTCATGAAGCCAAAAAAGAAATGATGGCCACAAGGGAAAAGCAATATGAAGCCTTGATTGAAAAAGCCAAGAAGCTACAAGAAAATAAGGCTGATGATTTGGCTGAAAAAAGCAATGCATTAGTGCAGGAGTGGAAGGAGTTGGAAAATATTCCGAAAGAAAAATATGCCGCTCTATTAAAAGAATTTAAAAAATTCACTTCCACAAGTAGAAGGTCTGGAAAGGAAAAGCCCCATAAATCCAATGGAAAAGAAGGCAGTGACGAAGAAAAGCTTGCATTGATAAAAGAATTGAAAGAAGCGCAAAAATTAAATCCTAGCGAAGCTGTTGAAAAAGCCAAATCCATCCAACAAAAATGGAAGAATTCAGGCAAAACATTTAATAAGTCATTGAATGAAGAATATTTCACTTTAAATGATTATATTTTTGAAAAGAGCTTTTTAGAAAATTTATTTGAAAGAAAAGCTAAAAAAGGAACGGAAGGCAAAGAGGCAGTCAAATTAAAAATGAATATATTGAGAGATTTGATATCAAGGGATCAAAGAGAGCTCAATGTATTTGAAGAAAATTTAGAAAAATTTAACTTAGGCACTCAAAAATTGGATAAAATGGTAGGCTTTAAACATGAAAAACAAAAAAGAAAGCTTGCCGTAAAGCAACAAATCATGGAAGAACTCCGTGATTTGAACAAAAACTTAAAATAATTTGAACTTTGCGTAAATTATTTTAGTATGGATGTAAAGTCATAAGCAATTAAAGCTTTGATTTATAAATTTTTATCATACTTTTGCGCATCAAAAAAATACGGTATAATATGTATTGGACATTAGAATTAGCTTCATACTTAGAAGATGCTCCGTGGCCAGCCACGAAAGACGAATTAATCGATTTTGGAATTCGTTCTGGAGCTCCATTGGAGGTAGTGGAAAACTTACAAGAATTAGAGGATGACGGTCAGCCTTATGAAAACATAGAGGAGATTTGGCCTGATTATCCATCCAAAGAAGATTTCTTCTTTAATGAAGATGAATATTAGCAAGGTAAGCTTATAAGCTTACTTTGCCTTTAATAAGGCTTCAGCAATAACCATATCTTCTGGGGTGGTTATTTTAATATTTTGATAATCGCCCTCAATTAGTGTGATATCCTGCCCATAAGCTTCTACAACTGAAGCATCATCCGTAAATGTGGGCTTAAAAGATACATTATAGGCAGATTTCAAAAGTTCCACATTAAAAGTCTGAGGAGTTTGCACCATTCTTAGAGAAGCCCTATCAATATTTTTACTTATACCATTTTCATTCACTTGACGCACAGAATCTTTCATAGGTACAGTGGTAACCACCGCCTTTTTCTCCATTGCTAGGCGAAATGATTGATTAATGGTATTGGCAGAAATAAATGGCCTCACACCGTCATGCACTGCTACTACCCCTTCATTAGCATGCTCTAAAGCATTTTTAACAGAATGAAATCGAGTTTCTCCTCCAGCTACTACTTTATGTTCTATGTAATTCTGATGCCAAATATTCAATTCATCCCAAAATTGAATCTCTTCTTGCGGAAGTGTAATAATGAGCTCAATTTCAGGATCAGCAGAATAAAAAGCTTGCAAAGTATGAATCAATATTGGTGTACCTCCTAGCTTCAAAAATTGTTTAGGCAGACTTTCTCCCATTCTTTTCCCTGTTCCTCCTGCTACTATGATGGCATACTTTTTCACTTAATTTTATTTATTTTTTATAAAACAAAAAAGGGATGCCGAACATCCCTATTTATTATCAAAAATTATTTATTCTTTATTCTTTCACAATAAATTCTACCCTTCTGTTTATCTCTCTACCCATCACCTCATCATCATTGCTCACAATAGGCCTCTCTTCACCATAACCAACTGCATTTAATCTTCTTCTATCGATACCTTTTCCTGTAAGATACTCAACCACCTTATTGGCTCTTAATTGAGATAATTTTTTGTTGACAGCGTTTGAACCGATATTATCAGTATGTCCTGCTATTTCGACATTTACACCAGGATTGGCTTCCATAAAGCTGACCATTTTATTTAATTCTTCGTAAGACTCTGAGGTGAAAGTAGCCTTTCCGAATTCAAAGAATATATTTCTTAGCGTTTTGGAGGTTCCTACTTCCGGTTTACTTAAACTTAAGGTTTGTCGAATAGTTTGTTCCTCTCCTTTAGAGGCTGGAACTGTGATTCTTTTATTAGCGAATATATAACCTGGTTTGTTGGCTGAAAGCATGAAGTCTGTAGCCTGCTCTCTAATGACCACATAAGTGTAGATTCCATTTTCTTTGCTTTCCGCAGGCACGGTAATATTATCCGCTTGTCCTTTTAATTTAACGTTGGCATCTATTGTCTGATTACTTTTAGCATCTACCACTCTTACCAATAGCTTTACAGGTGCGCCCGTGTCAATTTCTTCATCTTCTTGGGATTCTTTTACTTCAACACTATCAACTTTCTTTTCTGACTTTTCTGCGTCTTCGTAAACACTGGCTTCTTTGCTTGCAATTTTTTTACTTGAATCATCACCACTACCTCCAATCGTCACTTTGTAAATATCATTATAGCCCATTCCTTCTTCTCGAACAGTTGCGTAATAGCCCGTTTTTCCATCTTTGGTCATCACGAAATAAATATCGTCATCGGGGGTATTCAATGGATATCCCATATTTTCAGGCGTGCTCCACTCGTTACTTGCACTATCATACTCTGATTTGAAAATGTCATAACCGCCCATTCCATCATGTCCTGTGGAACTAAAATAAAGCGTCTTTCCGTCAAACTGAATAAAAGGGCCGTCTTCGTCACCTTCCGTGTTAATAACTTTGCCTAAATTTTTGGAGGCACCCCATTCCCCTTTTCTATTTTTTGTGGAATAATAAATATCAAATCCACCAAACCCACCCGGGCGATTACTGGCAAAGAATAAAGTGTTTCCATCTGCAGATTGGGAAACTGACTTTTCATTATATCCACTGGAATTAATATTATCACTTAAAGAAACTGGTTCAGACCATGTATCTTCAGATAAATTATTGGTATAGTAAATATCACCATTACCTTCATCACTATAAATGTATAAGGTTTTACCATCCGGTGAAAACCCCAAATTAGAGTCATGATATTTTGTATTGACTACAGGACCTATATTCTCGGCCGGCTGCCATTTTCCGCCTGATTTTTTTGATATGAATATATCCTCGTAAAAGAAATTATCCTCAAAAACATTTTCGTTTAGGTTTCCTTGATCTGGTCCCCTTCTGGAAGTAAAGATCATCACCGTTTCATCGGCATTAACCACAGGCGCGTAATCCCATAATTCAGAATTGATAGCGGTACCAACATTGGTAATAGAGTAATTGACAGGGTCAGCCATTAAGTTTTTTCCGGTAATACATTCTTCAATCCTTCTTTCTACAAAAGACATAGGAGTTTTATCTGAACCACTGTAACCCGTATTATTTTCTAATTTTTGTTTGTATTTTCTATAATATTCAAGCGCATTATCAAATTCATATCCATATTGATATCCTTGACCAATTTTGTAAAGCATATCAAATTTATAATCAGAATCTAATTGATAGGCACGTAATAAATATTGAGTTGCTTTCGCTTTGTCGGTGATCTGTAAATAAGTAGCACCTGCTTGATAATTAGCTTCTACATTATTAGGGTCTGTTTCAGCAGCTAATTTATACATCTCCACTGCTTGATTTAAAGCTTTTGTTTCCTTTAAAATCTCTACAGCTGTTTCCATGTAAGTCTGAGCTAATTCTTCAGGACTCGGTTGTTGAGCCTTTACTTGCGAAGCAAATAAAAGAGATAATAAGAAGACAGCAAAGAATCTAAATTTATATATCATCGTATTCTTTAATTCGGTAAATTATAGCGAGTTAGGTCGCTTCACTAAAATAATCACTTAAATTAAGCTACTTTTTATGTTATATCAAAAAAAGTTGGCTAAACTTCCTGTTTTTATTCAATATTTTTACGAGATGAAGTGCTAAATATAAAAATGTTATCCCATTTTTTTAAAATATTGTCCTTTTTTATCTCAAAAATTTCAAGCTTACTTAAATTATATATTTCTCTGAAAACATACCTAGGCGCGATAATTTTCTAAATCTAACAATTCTTTGCTAAAAATCGACCCTAAGCCATCAAAAGCCTTTATATTTGCAAAATGAAGCGAATCAAAAATGCAGAATTTATCATTAGCAATACGGATTACAAAAAAAGTCCGGAAACCGACCTACCCGAATATGCATTTATAGGTCGCTCCAATGTTGGTAAATCATCTTTGATTAATATGCTAACGGATAGAAAAAGCTTGGCCAAAACCTCTTCTAAACCGGGTAAAACGCAACTGATCAATCATTTTTTAATGGATGAAAAATGGTATTTAGTGGATTTGCCGGGTTATGGTTATGCCAAAGTGAGCAAAAAAACCAATGAAAATTGGGGTAAAATGATTAGTGATTACCTCATCAACAGAGAAAATTTAGTCTGTATTTTTGTATTGATTGATTCTCGTCTTCCTCCGCAAAAAGCGGACGTAGAGTTTTTGGATTTTATAGGTAAGCATGGATTACCATTGTCTTTAATATTCACTAAGGCTGATAAACAATCCTTTAATAAAACTCAAAAGAATATATCGGTCTTTAAAAAGAATATGTTGAGCACTTGGGAAGATTTTCCACCCTATTTCATCAGTTCGGCCGAAAAACAAACAGGTAAAGAAGAAATTTTAGGGATTATTGACCAAATGAACCAAGCTTGGGAAGAGCAAAAGTGATTTTTCACAAACTTTTACTGAATTCACAATAGCTAAGTAGATAGCAATTAATTTAGGATTGTAGGGCTTTATTTTTAAATTTCAAAAAAATTAAATATGTCCATTAAAATACAATCAAAACTTCCGAAAGTAGGAACTACCATATTCACTGTCATGTCTCAAATGGCAATGGAGCATAATGCCATCAATCTCTCGCAGGGATTTCCAGATTTTCCCGTATCTGAAAAACTCATTGATTTGGTTTATCAAAATATGCAAATCGGGCATAACCAGTATGCTCCTATGCCCGGACTTCCTCAACTGAGGGAAGCGATTGCTCATAAAATCAGACACACAGGAGGGATAAAAGTAAATATAGATGCTGAAATTACGGTTACGGCCGGGGCTACAGAAGCTATTTTTTCTAGTGTTCTAGCCACAGTTCAACAAGGTGAGGAAGTGATAGTTTTGGAACCCGCTTATGATTGCTACATCCCCGCTATCGAAATGGCAGGGGGTAAAGCAATCCCTATTGGTTTAAATTTACCAGACTTTTCTCCTGATTGGCAAAAGGTGAAAGCTCATATCACTGATAAAACCCGAATGATTATGATTAATTATCCTCATAATCCTTCAGGGGCAATATTGACGGAAAACGATATTAAGGAATTAAAAGAAATTCTGGAAGAAAATCCTCAAATCATCATCTTAAGCGATGAGGTTTATGAACATATTATATTCGATGGCAAAACTCATTTGAGCGTTCTAAAAGATGAATTTTTGGCCAGCAGAAGTATAGCTGTCTCCTCTTTTGGAAAAACATTTCATGCCACAGGATGGAAAATAGGATATGTGGTAGCTCCTGAAGGAATTATGAAAGAAATCAGAAAAGTACATCAATACAATTGTTTCTCTGTGCATACCCCAAGCCAGTATGCCATGGCTGAGTATTTACAAGATGAGCAAAATTATTTGGGGGTAAGTGCAATGTATGAAAGTAAAAGAAGCTTTTTTCAAAATGCCTTCAAAGATTCAAAATTCAAGGTAATTCCATCTTACGGAACCTATTTTCAAGTATTGGATTACAGTGAAGTTTCGGATATGGGTGACATGGAATTTGCCCAATATCTAATTAAAGAAAAAGGAGTGGCTTCTATACCCGTTTCTGCTTTTTATTCCAATAAAGAGGATCATAAACTGTTAAGGTTTTGTTTTGCCAAAGGAGAAGAAACATTACAAAAAGCCTCAGAAATATTATGCAAGATTTAAAAGTAACCCTCATACAAACACCCTTGTATTGGCAGGATAAACAAGCCAATATTTCCATGTTGGAAGAAAAGATGTGGGAGATTGAAGAAGATACCGATTTAATTGTGCTACCAGAAATGTTCAATACAGGATTCAGTATGGAAGCTGAAAAGATGGGCGAGCCTATGAACTTGCATACTTTCAAATGGATGAAACAAATGGCCAGTCAAAAAAAGGCGGTAGTAACGGGTTCCTACATCGTAAATGACAATGGAAGTTATTACAATCGATTAATCTGGATGCAACCCGATGGTGAATATCAAATTTATGATAAAAGGCATCTATTTAGAATGGCAAATGAAGATCAGCACTATTCTCCCGGACAAAAAGAATTGATAGTAGAATTAAAAGGGTGGAAGATTAAGCCTTTGGTTTGTTATGATTTGAGATTCCCTGTTTGGAGTCGGAACAAATCCAATGAGCAGAATGAATTAGAATATGATTTAATCCTATTTGTGGCCAATTGGCCAGCTGTTCGAGTGAATGCTTGGGATACGTTACTGCAAGCCCGAGCCATAGAAAATGTGAGCTATTGCTTAGGGGTAAATAGAGTTGGCGATGACGGAAACGGCATTCCGCATAATGGTCACTCCGCCATTTACGGTCCAAAAGGCAATGCCATTTATTTTGCTGATGATAGAGAAGAGATTAAAACAGTATCTTTATCTGGTAAAGATTTATTGAGATTTAGAGAAAAGTTTCCTGCACAGTTAGATGCTGATGAGTTTGAGATTCATAATTAGTAATTATACCATTAATAATTACTGAAATGAGAAAAAAGTGGAGCCATAAATTTAATGCTTTATCAATAAATAGTTCAAAAACCAAATAAATGACCAACTAAATATTAAATAATTCTAATCTAAAAGTTTTTAATTTCTTGATAAGTACATTAGTTTTGATTTTTAATCAAATATTTAAAATTACAATTATGAAAAAATTATTACTTATTGCCTTAATGGCCGTTTCAATCAATTTTGTGAATGCACAAGATTACAAGCCTTTCCAACTTTATTCTGGTATAGGTTATGCAATCCCTTCTGGTGGTGGTGGAATATTATTTGATATTGAGCCTGCCTATAGAATAAATGACGATATTTCGGTAGGATTAAGATGGGAAGTAGCCGCTATGGCAAGAATTGTTGGAGACCAAGAAGCTAGTCTTTCAGGAACATCCTCTTATACCCTTAATGGTAAATATTATTTAGGAAATAGCAGTTTCAGACCTTATGTTGGTGCTGGATTAGGAGCTTTTAGTTTGGCATCTGTTTCAGTAAGTGGTGCTGGTGCTGGTGCTGGCGCAGGAACTAAAATTGGATTTTATCCTAGAATCGGATTTGACTGGGGACATTTTAACATTAATATAGATTATAATTTCATTCCTTCATCTGAGGTTGAAGGAGTTGATGACCAAGGAAATGCAACAACATTCGATGTAGCTAACAGCTACTTAGGAATTAGAATTGGTGCATTCTTATTCGGTGGAAAGAAGTAATTTCAATATTATTTATAGAAAGCGGTGGTTCTGAAAACTTCCGCTTTTTTTTGAATGAGTTTTAATACAAAATCACTTTCCGACTCACTTGTTTCCCATTCTCAAAAATAGCACTAATAATATAAATCCCGCCTTCAAGTGCTGAAAGTTCAATGGCTTGATTCGAAAAAGCTTGATACGGTTGTACTTCAAGTACTTTTTGCCCGTTTAAAGTTGAAATGGATACTTCGATGTTTTGATTGGTTTTAATATAGAGTTGTCTGCTTTTGTTAGGATTAGGATATACTTGAAAAACCAACTCTTCCCCACTTTGAACCGGTAATTCTTCGCTATTTCTGAAAATCCTAATCCCTCCGGAAACGGTTCCTAAAACCAAAGCTGGATAATCATCATTGAAAAGCGGAGCAAATACCAAATTATTTCGCTTACCAAAATACGAATCATCAAAACTTTGTTCCAATGAATTATAGATGTTTAGGGAGTCAAATTTACCTTCATTATTTTCCAAATCAGAAAATACTCTGATATTCCCACTTAAGTCTGAGGTGATTAAATCTGCTTGGTTATCATTATCAACATCTCCCGCATGAACCCTTAAGGCAGAACGGAAGAAATCATCCCCTATGCCTAAAAATGCATCATTCTCCATTTGAAATTGTGGACTTCTGCCCGATCCAATATTTTCATACAAAATTAAACCTCCAGAGGATTTTCCTACTAGCAAATCAGGATGACTATCGCCCGCTACATCAGCAAAATGCACCGTAAAACCGAAACCAATAAATACATCCTCCACTGAAATTGTGGAATTCAAATCCAGTCCTGTTTCCGCCTGAAAAATGATACGCAATTGATTGCTATTTTGAAGAGTTCCCTGTAAAATCAAATCCTTCTGACCATCTAAATCAACATCGGCCCATTGGATAAACATATTGGCTAATCCTTGCTCCGATAAGTTGAGATAATCGTCTGCAATCAGTTCAAAAACGGGATTTTGAGAAGTTCCAGTGTTTTCGTATAGTGCAATAGCACTGAATAATTCCTCGTCCTCATTTAAATCCGTATAGGAAAGAAATAAATCTAAATCACCATCTTGATCATAATCATAAAAAGCCGGACTTACTTGAGCTCCCCAATCGATCATATCTTCCTGCAAAAATTCTTTGGTGATTAACTCATACTCATTTCCAGATTTTCGATAGAGCCAATTTGAAGATGAAAAATCAATCGGACTTCCCAAATTAGCTTCAATATTTGGGCTAATAATCAATTCCTCTTGAGCATCATCCAAAATATCCATAACCATGGTATTAGGATAAAAATTGAATTGCGCTGGATTGGTTTGATTGGGGAAATCAGATGTAAAGCTATCAAAATCAGGTGTTTGATCATCTGAAGCCATATTATTGAAATAATAAAGTTCTCGGCACTCTTCATGACTGGAAACCAACTCCAATTTTCCATCTTCTTTAAAATCAAAGATAGCCAGACTCTTCCCTCCAGCATGGCGGGCATTGCTCATCATTCTTCCAAAAACATCCTGACAATCCTGGCCATTAAAGGCAAAAACCCCGCAATCACAATCCTCCACTGTTCCCCAATAATTATCCACCAATTTATAAGGAGTTAAATCAGGATTTCCGCCATTATCAGCACTTTTATTTTCGTAAAAAAGAATTCGGCTTTGTATGCCTGAGAAATTAAAATTCAAAATATCTATATCGCCATCATTATCAATATCTCCTATATATGGATAGTCATTAAAATTTACTTGCAGATTTACTTCATTTCCCGAAAAGCTTTCATAACTAATAAAGTTGAGCACTCTTTCCCATTGAATCAAATTTCCCGTACTTACATTTCGATAAGCCGTAATTCCCAAATTTCCAGCGGTAAAAAGGTCCATTTTACCATCTCCATCATAATCCTTTAAAATAAAAAAATTTTGGATTTCAGATGGGAAAAATTTTTCATACCGGGGAGCATATTCGTACACATTCCCATTTTTCAGGAAACACAAAATTCTTCCAGAACTTCTATCAAAGCCTGCCAAATCAAGTATTCCATCATTATTTAAATCTATTTTTCCGTACTGAACCCCATTTAAGCCTCCAACCCACGGAAAAACTTTATCGTTCTCATTTGGATGAACTATTGGAGTATCCTGAAAGGGCACAAAGCGATATTGGGCAAAGCCCGAATATGATAAACCGAAAAGAAGAATAAACAGCAGAATTCGCATCTCACAAATTTAACGCACTTTATATTTTTTCTATTATAAACAATTAGAAGCTTTTACAATTTTATAGATTTGTATAAACCTATTGAACGATGACTCAAATAGAAAAGCTGTACGATATATATTTAAAGAGCACTGGTGTTTGCTCAGACACCCGCGCACTTGAGGAAGGAAATCTTTTTTTTGCCTTGAAAGGCCCCAACTTTAATGGCAATGAATTTGCTGAAAAAGCGCTGAAAGAAGGCGCATTGGCAGTGGTAGTGGATGAAAACGCCTATCATACTGATGATGAAAAAAATATATTGGTGGATGATGCGCTAAAAACACTACAACTTTTGGCTACTCATCACCGCGAACAACTAAATATCCCCATCATTGGCATCACAGGCTCAAATGGAAAAACGACCAGTAAAGAACTCATTCATGCCGTTTTAGAAAAAAAATACAATGTTTTTGCTACAGAAGGTAATTTAAACAATCATATAGGAGTGCCTTTGAGCTTGCTTTCTATTAAAAATGACCATGAAATCGCTATCATTGAAATGGGGGCCAATCATGTGGGGGAGATTGCCTCTTATTGTAAAATGGCCCAGCCAACACATGGGTTAATTACTAATATTGGTAAAGCTCATATAGGAGAATTCGGAGGCTTTGAAAATATCATCATCGGAAAAAGCGAGCTATTTGATTTTTTGAAGAAAAATGATGGTATTCCTTTTATCAATACACAAGATACTGTATTAAAAAACATGCAAAAACGTTTTTCCAATGCAGTTACTTTTCCGAATGAGGGGGATGATTTGGAATTAAGACCAGAAAAAGGAACGGCTTTTTTAAGGTATTCAACTGAAGGATTTAGTCATATAGACACTAATTTAGTGGGGCAATTTAATTACCTCAATGTAGCTTCAGCATTATGTATAGGTAAATTTTTCAAGGTTTCGATGGAAAAAGCCATTGAAGCTACACAAGAATATATGCCTGAAAATATGCGCTCGCAGATGATAAAAACAGATAACTACACCATTTTATTAGATGCCTATAATGCTAATCCTGATTCCATGGAATTAGCCATTAAAAGTTTGGGAGCCATAGAAAATACGGAATCCGTGGTGATTTTAGGAGATATGTTTGAGTTAGGAGAATCATCCGAATTGGAACATGAAAAGCTGGGCGAATTAGCTGTTGACTTAGGAATTAGTAAAAGATATTATTGCGGAAAGCTCATAAAATCAGCTTCCAAACTAGACACTTTTGGAAAGTATTTTGAAACCAAGGATGAGCTTATTGAGCATCTAAAAAACAAACCATTGAAAAAAGGAAGTACAATTCTCATAAAAGGCTCCAGAAAAAATGCTTTGGAGGAAATTGTTCCTTTTCTGGTGAAGTTGGAGGGGAAGTAGAATTTATTGAAACTTCGTTTCAATAAGTCAAGATACCTGCCTTCGCAGGTATGACGCACGGATTGAGATTTCCATAAAATCTGAAATCTCAGTTGTTTAAAAAGAATTAGACTCTAATTAACTTCAATATTTGATTAGAACGTCATCCTCGCGAAGGCGGGGATCTATTGATTTTAACCAAAGGTTAAAATATACAATCAGCTAAGCCGAAAACACATCAATTTCTATTCCAACTCCACCTTAAACATTTTACCATTCCTACCCGCCATTAAAGCGGTTCGACTATCAATAAAAGTGGCAGTCCAAATATCTTCTTCGCTTACAATTTGCCACTTCTCTTGGTCTCCCAACCAAATTTCTGCTCCTTTTGGACCGCAAACTAATACGAATTCATTTTCTAAATATGTGGTGACTGCCAAGCCATAAAACGAACCTTGCGTTTGGTGCGCTGGTAGCGCTTTCCAATTTTCTCCATTATCATACGAATAATAAACATTCTCCAGTATTGAATCAGAAATCCCCAAATCACCACCTGTAATCCATAATTTATTTGCAGATTTCTTGATAGCGGTTAAACCTGCGAATTCTCCTGTCATCATGGGGGTATTTTTCACTTCCCAACTTCTTCCGTAATCGGCTGTATAGAAAACCCTGGCACTGCCATTGGCTCCGGTTGCTATCCATGCTTTGCCTTCTTCGCCCATTAAAATATTGCTTCCACTGGAGGCAAATCCTCCTTCCCCTTCATTCGATTTTGGTGCAGTTGGGATTCTTCTCCAGCTTCTGCCGAAATCGGTGGTTTTTAATATGTAGGCTAAAGAGTCGATGGCATCTCCATAAACCAGACCTTGCCCATTTTCCCAAAATTGTAAGGCATCAATAAATCCCTGCTTATGATTCATCTGGAAAACTTTTTTCCAACCTGATTCTTCATGAAAATAAAAGAGTTGACTCAACTTACCTTCTCCAGCACTTAATACTATGGCTTCTTTGTCACTAATCGGATGAACATCTCTGAATTGCAAACTATCTATATTTGGGTAGGTAAATATTTTCCAGTCTTTCCCTGCATTGGTGCTTTTCATTAAAGTGGAATAGGTTCCACTTGCCCAAACAATAGAATCATTAAAAGCTTGTAAGCCAATAATCAGCGCATCTGTTTTGGTGTCCAATTCTGTAATAATAGGATTAACTTTCTTATTTCCACAAGACGCTATAAAAATTAATCCAAGGATCAATACACCATAATTAAATATTCTTCTACCAATCAAAATATTCTTCTTCATTTAACTCAGTTTCTTTTTTCTCTTCTTCAGGGAGTTTTTCTCCTCTGATGATTTTCTTTAAAGTTTTACCTTCTTCTCTTATTCTTTCAGCCACAGATTGCAAGGAGCGTTTTTTATCCCAGCTCACTTCAAAATCGTCCGTTGTGCCTATAATCTTAAGATAGAGATTGGAGTATTCACCACTTTCTTCAATGGCACCAAAGGCTTCATCGCTATCCTGCTTTTTATAGTTTTTTAAAGGTACTAATAATCTGTAATTAATTTCCTGATTAAACGTATGAGTGCCTTGCAATAAAATATTGGACACATTGGACTGAATGGACATTTCAGGTAAATAAATTACTTTATTCCTGATTTCGATGGTATTGCTCAATTCACCAAAATTCAAATGTGTAAGCTCATCTTCCCTCACATAATCTGACAAGCTCAACATAGGCTCAAAATCATTTAGTTCTCCATTTTCTATCTTGGCATCAATGGTGGCAGTAAAAGCATCTGATTGGAAATTCAACTTTTCATCCAGCAAAATAAATGCATCCACATCAGCATCTATTTTTCCTTTTAAGTGGCGATCGGTAAGAAAATCCTGCTGAAAATTTTCAAAAGTGTAAAAAATGCTATCAATATTCAGTCCTTTGAAATTAGCTTGTGTATTAATGCGAATTTTATTTTCCTGTTTAGCATTCACATTTCCACTCAAGGTCATTTTCCCTCCCCCACTTTCTAAAGCTAGTCGAGGTGCCTCCAAAATTTGATTGGCCAATTTAATCTTACCCGAAATATTTTGAGCTCGAAATCGCTTAAACTCCAATTTTGAGATATGGGAGGTCAAATCCAGCTTTAACTTGGGGCTCAAAGCAAATTTGAAAGACTCTTCCTGCTTTTCTATGGTATTTTCGGCAGTTGATAAGCCAGACAACAATTCATTGAGATTGATATTATCACTTATGGTTTCTGCTTCAATTAATAAATATTGATTATCCTTCAAGAAATAAGGGATGATATTGAGAAAAAAGCCACTCAATTCAATATCCGAATCACCTATCTTACCTTGTAAATGATTGATGGCAATATCATTTTTATTGAACATCAGTCTGCCATTTACATCTTTAATGGGTAGTGGATAATCCTGATATACTCCACTCAAATTGCTGATCACTATTTCTCCAGAATTATTGATTCTTGAGGCAGTAGAGGCTTGTTTGAAATCATTAAGATAACCAGCTAAACTCAGATTGAAATCAACCAAGCCTTCGAGCTTTGTATATTTCTCGTGATTGGGAAAGAAAGTGAATAAATCTTGAGTAGAGATTTGTCCTTCGGTAGTCAGATTAATGAGATACTTTTCAAAATTCTTAATTCCCAAATCTGCTTTAAAAGGCTTACCTTTCAAACTTCCTCTTAAATCTTTTAGAACCAATTGGGAGGTTCTTAAACTTTGTTGAGCTCCATTATTGAAATTCCCATGAAAACTCAAATTCTCAAATCTAGTATTATATTCAGCTTGGAATAAAGACGCATTCTCGACACTAAAATTAAAAATGATTTTCGGGCTTTCTTTGGCAGTAAGCTTACCAATTAAAGTGCCTTCAAATTTTGCATTTCCCTTACTTTCATATTCCGCCAATTGCTTTCGGTAATTTTCGGGCAATAAAGAAATTAAGGTAGTAAAATCTGATTCCACACCCTGAACTTGAATATCCATATAGCTATTAATGATTTCATAATCACCTGATATTTGAAATTCATTTCCCGACAAAAGTAATTGGGAAGGCAGAATTTCCACCGTTTCAGCTCCTTGGGTGTAATTCAGTTCTGTCTTCACATTCAAGTTTTTATTTTCAAAATAACTGAATTCCCCGATTTTGATGGCTTTGGAGTTGAGTTTGCCTGTAGCTTTTATATGGTAAACATCTTCCACTTTATTTAAACTAGCCTTTAACTCCTCAGCATATTGCAAATAGGATTGCTTCAGCCCCTCATCTACATAATTAACTTGAACCGCTTGTATTTGAATATTCTTGAGATTGAAATTGACTTCTTGGCCTGAACTTCCTTCCGTACTTTTGATTATATCATAATTTCGCTCACCGGAACGAGTGGTTCTAATGGTGACCTCCCCTCTTTTCAAAATGATCTTTTCAAAGGAGTAATCACCCTTGAGGAAGTCCAATGTATTGAAGGACAAAGCCAATTCTTCCAGCTTAGCCAAGGGTAAACTGCTTCTTTCTATAGATTCCTCGATGAAGACATCTTGAAAGCGTAATGAGATGTTAGGAAAATCCGTCCACCAGTTGATATCAATTTTACCCACCTCGACAGGCGTTTGGATGGATTTATTGATTTCGGATAGAATCTTATCAATTAGTTGATCTTGATTGTAATACAAATAAGCCGACCCACCCGCAAAAAGCAGGATAAAAAATAGAAAAAGGTAAAGAATAAACTTTCTGATGCGCTTCAAAGTATTGTGTTTGATTGATGAACGAAATTTGTGAATAAGGGGTATAAATCCAAATTATTTTTTTAAGGAATATAAACAGTTGATTTTCAGTTTTATAAAGTTACCGTTGAAAAAAAGTTAAATTATTTTATAAAATCAATTTGTAAATATAAAAAGGCGTACTACATTTGCATTCCCAAAAGACAACAAAAGGTTGTCAAAAATTAAAAAAGGGAAAAATTTAATGGGGATATAGCTCAGTTGGTTTAGAGCACCTGCCTTACAAGCAGGGGGTCGTAGGTTCGAATCCTACTATCCCCACCACCTAAAAGGGTTACAAATGAATATTTGTAACCCTTTTTTTTGTATAATTTTTGCATAAAATCAGGGATTAAAACCTATAACCTTCTTCTCTTACATTTTTTTTTATTATCACTATTAGCCTATATTACATACTTAAAATCTCTGTTATGTATTTAATCATAGGAATAATTATCGTCATCCTTATTTTTCTATTTTTACGAAAGTCAAAGAAAAAGAAACAGGATGAAAATTTATTCGGTACAACCAACTCTGAAGCTGAAAAATACTGCTTGATTCTTGATACAGAAACAACAGGCTTAACTAAGGATCGTAATTTAAGAGCAACTAAAGCAAATATTGATAACTTTCCGGGAATTGTAGAAATTGCGTGGGGTGTATATTCAAGAAAAGGAGAAATAATAAGCGAAGGCAACTATATTATAAAGCAAAAATACCCCATTCCTACAGCATCTATTGATATACATGGGATTAGTGACGAGCAATGTCTTAAAGAAGGGGTTGAACTCAATGAGGCATTAATGCATCTTAAACAAGATGCTAAAGGCTGTAAAAGGTTAGTTGGTCATAATATAATGTTTGATAAAAGGGTGGTTGAAGCTGAGTGCATTAGAGAAGGACTAAAAAAGCCTTTCACAGGAATGACCACTTATGACACCATCAAATTGGCACAACAGCATTATAAAACAAGAAAATACTTTAAGTTAGATGAATTATACGAGGAATTATATAATGAAAAAGTCCCTGAGGATATTGGCCGCCACAGGGCTATTTCTGACGTTGTCGTTACATCTGCAATATTTTTTCCTCTAAAGTCGAGTGGCGATACTTTTGATAAGAACCGAAAATAAAGATAAAAAATGCAAATTTTAAAAAATAATTAAACCTTCCTTTAATAATAACAAATAGCATTATTCAGTGGTTGTATCAGCAGCACCTTCTTGATCATTGCTAGTTGATTGTAGTTTGTAATAGACCATCATATAGACAATCATGAATATTGGTGAAATAAATACACCAATTAAAAAATCAAATATGAAAGAAATCTCCATATTTAGTGTAAAGCTATAACCTCCAAACATGTCTTTTATGAAGTAAAGCAAAAGTTGAGCAATAAGACCAAGCCCTAACATACTCAAGACTAATCTAGGTTGACTTCTCACCAACTCTCTACTTTTATTAAAATTATTTGCAACCTCTGGGTTTAATACACTGACCAATGGAGCAAAATTAAATAAATAGAGAAGTACAAGAGCCAGACCACCAAATATCAATCCACATGAAAAAATAACCAAAAGTGATGCCTCCATTGATACAGGTAACAAGATAAAAACAATGGACAACCCCAAAATTAAGGCTAAAGCTATTGAAGTAGTTACAAAACTCCAGAAATAGCTCCATGCTGTCTTATAACATTCTTGAAAATCAGTCTCAAAACCGTGATATCTGTTGTTAATTGCAATTATTAAAGCAATCTGTAATCGGAAGGAAAAATAGAAGGTAATAATACCTATAAGCACTAAAACCGTGGCGTTGATGAAATCATCCGCATTGATCATTTGACTACCGACAGAAAACAAAAGGCCACAAACTGCGCCTAGAAAACTAATGGTTAAAAATAATTTATAATTCGATTTGAATAAATCAATTGCTTCTTCAAGTATTGTAAAGATATTTGACTTTGTGTTCATTTGGCAAATTATTCAATTTTATGAAAATTAAAGCTAATAAAATTATATATAAAGACTGTAATGTTTGGAACCGTTTTACAAGTCAAATATTATCACAAAAATATTAACAGAACTTTAGGATTATCCGACCAAAAACTCCTTAAAAACCTCATAATCAACCTTCATTTTCACGCTTTTCTTTTCTTTCTGCATGAGTTCTTTAGCTCCTTCAGGATAGATGTCATCGCTTGTGATGTTTTTAACTACATCCATGAATTTGCAAGGATGGGCGGTTTCCATTACTATGCCTGTTCCTACTGAGCTTTTCATAAATTCCGTTAAAGCTAAGTAGCCAACTGCTCCATGTGGATCCAATAGATAGTCATTTTCTTTAAATACTTTTTTCATTATTTCCAGAGTTGCTTCATCTGAAAAGGCAAAACCTTTTACTTTTTCTCTGATTTCATCTTCTGAAAATAAATCCATCATCCGCTGGAAATTACTGGGGTTCCCTACGTCCATGGCATTGGAGATAGTTTGAATGGTCGCCTTAGGTTCATATTTACCACTACTCAAAAATCTCGGCACGACATCATTTCTATTGGCTCCAGCTATAAATTGTTTTACGTGCAAACCCATTTTTTGCGCTATCAAGCCAGCTGTCAGGTTTCCGTAATTTCCGCTTGGAACTGCAAAATTCAAGGGAGCATTGCCGAATTTTATAAATGGTGTAAAATAATAGACCATTTGAGGTAGAAAGCGGGCCACATTGATGGAATTGGCAGAACTGATATTGAGTTTTCTCCTTAAATCACCATCCAAAAAAGCTTGCTTGACTAACTGCTGGCAATCATCAAAATCGCCTTCTATTTCCAATGCTTTGACGTTTTTATCGAAAGTGGTCAGTTGCTTTTCCTGGAGTTCACTCACCTTATCTGAGGGGTATAAAATCACCACCTCAATATTTTCCACTTTTGAAAAGGCTGCCGCTACTGCCCCACCGGTATCGCCTGAAGTAGCCACCAAAATAGTGCATTTTTCATCCTTATCTTTGTAAAATTCTTCTAAGCACAAAGCCAAAAAAGTAGCGCCTACATCTTTAAAGGCATAACTTGGCCCATGAAATAACTCAAGCGCATACTTATTCTCTTCAATTTTTTTCACCGGAAAATCAAAGGAAAAGGTTTTTTGAATGACGCCTTTCAATTGGGCGTCATCTAAATCCTCCCCCACAAATGGTCTTAAAACATCAAAAGCGATTTCATGAATGCTTTTACCCTGAATTTTATCAAAATAATCTTTCGATAATTGGGGAATAAACTCAGGCATGTAGAGACCATTATCAGCTGGTAAACCTTCCATTACAGCTTCCCGGAAGCTTTTCCGCAAGGTTTTATTTTTAGTGCTATAATATTTCATTCTGATACGACTTTATATGTTCCTCTTGGATTAATTTTGGATAAATAGATATTGGAATCAATTTCCAAATCCGCATAAAATTGCTTCCAAGCATCCCCGATTTCTTTAGCTTGATCCTCATTTGCACAAAAAGCAAAAATAGAGGGGCCTGAACCGGAAATACTGCAGCCTAATGCTCCATTTTCCATAGCCAAGGATTTAGCCTGAGCAAAGCCAGGAATCAGGTAAGAGCGAATCGGTTCGGCTATTAAATCATTCATGCCCGATCTTATCCACTCGTAATTAGAGGTAGTAAGCCCACTAATTAATGCAGCAATATTTCCCATTTGAGTGATTACATCAGGCAGTGCCATCTCCTTTTTCAAAATCTTCTTGGAATCGGCTGTTTTCACTTCAATTTGGGGATGAGCCACCACTAATCTTAGATCTTTTGGAAAAGGAATATTCAAAACTTCCAATGGATGGTAACTTTTAATAATACAAAATCCTCCCAATAAGGAAGCTGCTACATTATCGGCATGGGCTTTTCCTGAAGTGGCTTTTTCGCCCAACATCGCAAATTCCACTAGTTTGCGTTTTGTAAAAGGCTGATCCAATAATTCATTTAAAGCAAAAACTGTTGCCGCAGCCGTACAGCCACTTGAGCCTAATCCACTCCCAGGTTTCACTGACTTTTCAATTTTTATATTCAAACCTTGTTTTAGGCCCAAATTATTGAGCATCGCTTTTGCTACTATGCCTGCAATATTTTCATCAGGCCCTAAAGGCAAATCAGGGTAATTGGGAATGGGTTGTATTTTGATTTCATCAGAAACCATTAATTCCATCTCCAAATGCTCTCCTACACCTTCTAATGCCAATCCTAAGATATCATATCCAGGGCCGACATTGGCGATTGTAGCAGGAGCAAATATTTTTATTTTTTTCATTTTTATATCTTTTGGTCTATTGTCAGTCTGACTATCGTCTGACCTATTCAACTTTTAGTGATGGTCTGTGAGCCACAGACCATGGGATAGTGAATTTTCTCCAACTCTTGTCTTTACCGGTCAGACGGTTCCAACTGTCAGACCGAAGCAATGCTGATTCCGGTCTGACTATCGTCTGACCTAACTTCTTTAAATTGACAGGCGTATGCTGTGTTCCTTAGCTCATGGTTGTGTCTCCACAACCAGATTGCAGAATGTTGCTTAGCTTTCCTCCATGCATTTGTGAAGACACAAATGCTAGCGGAAAAAGAGAAGCAATATGCCTTAACTTAACAACATTTAGCACACGTCAGCTTTTGTTTTTATCGGTCAGACGCGTAATGCGTTAGACCGACCATGCCAGTTAACCCATTTTGTCATTTGTAAACTGTTTCAGAGTGCATTTGCTATTCTTATGATATCTCCGAAAATACCGGATGCCGTAACAGCCGCTCCTGCTCCTGCACCTTTAATGACCAATGGTTGCTCAGGATATCTTTTTGTGTTGAATAAGACTATATTATCCTTTCCTTCAAGATTGTACAAAGGACTATCAGGCACGATTTTCTCTAAACCAGTATTGGCTTTTCCATTATCAAAAGTCGCTACATATTTCAACTTTTTTCCTTCCGCATTGGCTTCCTCTACTAATTGTTTAAAATGTGCTTCTTCTTGGGCAATAGACTCAAAGAATTTTTCCACATTTTTGGCTTGCATGCATTTTTCAGGAATGAAAGGAATCGTATCAATATCATTCAGTTCCATTTCAAAACCACTTTCCCTGAGCAGAATTAGGATTTTTCGCTTCACATCCACTCCACTTAAATCGATTCTTGGATCGGGCTCGGTGAAACCTTCTTTTTGCGCTTGTTTTACCACCTCCGCAAAGGAATCGCCTTTTCCCGTATAATTATTAAATATGAAATTTAAGCTGCCTGACAGCACTGCTTGTATCCCTAAAACTTCATCTCCGCTTTTAATTAAATCATCCAATGTATTGATTACAGGAAGCCCAGCTCCTACATTGGTTTCGAATCGAAAATGACTTCTGTATCTGAAGGCCAGATTTTTAAGTTTTTTGTAATCTTTAAATTTCCCTGTGCAGGCAATTTTATTGGGTGTGACTACTGAAATACTACTTTCCAAAACACCCGCATAAGTATTAGCTACTATCTCATGAGCAGTATTATCAATGAAAATACTGTTTCTAAGGTTTAACTCCTTCATTTCCTCCAGAAAATCTTCTAAATCCATCTTTTGTCCTTTCTCCATGAGGGTTTCTACTGCATTTTCAAAAGGAATTCCATTCAAGTCAAAGAGCATTTTAAGAGAATTAGCAATGCCACTAATTCTTAAATCAATTTGATTATGCTCTTTCAGGTATTCTGATTGCTGATTTAATTGATCTATCAATGTCTTTCCAACATTACCGGTACCAACTATAAATAAATTCACTCGTTTCGGATCAGACAAAAAGAAGCTTTCATGCAATGTATTGAGTGCTTTTTTGATTTGCTTCTTTTCAATCACAGCAGAAATATTTTTCTCCGAAGAACCTTGTGCGATAGCTTTGATATTGATTCCGTTTTGCCCCAACACACTAAACATTTTACCGCTAAGCCCTATATGGTTTTTCATTTGTGAACTCACTAAGGCCACAATCGCTAAATCAGTTTCAACATAAAGCGGATTGAGCATTTCCTCTTTAAATTCTAATGAAAAAGCATTTTCTATGGCAGACTTTGCTTTTTCCACATCTTCTAAATCGATGGCCACACAAATACTATGTTCCGAAGAAGCCTGAGTAATTAAAATCACACTCACCTTTGCTAGTGCCAAAGCTTCAAACAATCGGTGCGAGAAATAAGGAATTCCCACCATACTGCTTCCAGATAAATTAAAAAGCGCAATATTTTCAATGCAGGAAATCCCTTTTATGGATTGAACATCAGATTCGGGAAACTCATGAATTTTTGTACCCTCTGCTTCTGGCTCAAATGTATTTTTGATATAAATAGGAATTCCTTTTTTGTAAACTGGATGCACTGAAGGCGGATATAATACTTTGGCCCCAAAATGAGTCAGCTCCATAGCCTCCTCATAATCAATTTGAGGGATAGCATAAGCTTGCTTTACATATTTAGGATTGGCGGTCATCATACCGCTTACATCCGTCCAGATTTCCAATTCTGGCGCTTCTAAAGCCGCTGCGAGTAAAGCGGCAGTGTAATCTGAACCTCCTCTACCCAATGTAGTGCTATTGCCATATAAGTCTTTACTTACAAAGCCTGGGCAAACTAAAACTTGTGCTTTCTGATTATGGAAATAAGATTTAATTTTCTCTTCTGTAAGCGCCATATTGACATTGGCTTTACCAAATTCACTATCCGTCAGGATAAATTCTTGTGGATTAATCTGACTGCTTTTCATGCCCTCTTGCAGAAAAAATTCATTAATGATAAGAGCCGATAAAACCTCCCCTGATCCAATAACCTTATCTAATGTCTTATTCGATAATTCTTGAATCAAAAAGACTCCCTTAAGAATATCTTCTATTTCATTAAGGACTAATCTTACTTTAGCCATTATACCACTTTGAGCTTTAGCGCCTAATAAGTCTTGAACTGCTTCGAGGTGGCGATTAATTAATGCATCGAGTTGAGCTTTATAGCTTTCGTCTCCTTTTTCTGCCAACCGACTACATTCATGCAATTGATTGGTGACTCCACTAAATGCTGAGGCCACTATGATCAATTGGTCATTTAGAGATTTCTTAGCCACTATGGCTTTTACTTTTTTTATGTTCTCAGGGCTTCCCAAGGAAGTACCTCCAAATTTTAATACTTTCATTTTTTTATTTTGATTATTGGTTTAATAAAATCAAGTTTTCCAAGGTGCAATGCGGTTTGACGGTTA